>NZ_NEJU01000006.1:0-275562 GCF_002113295.1 Pseudomonas sp. B10(2017) | reverse complement strand
CCCCCGCCCCAGCCCCTGTCCATCAGACGTGTTGCTTTTTGTCGCAGTCTTTTCCAGGGGAATTGAGCCCATCATCTTCAAATGGGCAGCGTTACCCGCTAGTCTCGCAAGCATCCATACCGCCGTAGTCTTCCAACCAGAACGAGCCGGCCATGACAGATCTGTCCCGTACGCATGGATTCACCAGCCAGGCCCTGGGCCTGCTGGACGGGCGTTTCTTCCGGCCGCCCTTGCCGGACGGTCATGTACCGCGCCTGCGCCTGTGCCAGCGGCTGCAAGCCGGCCTCGGCGGGCGGCTGTTGCTGGTCAATGCCCCGGCGGGTTTCGGCAAAAGCTCCCTGGCCATTGAATTTTGCGAAGCGCTGCCCGAGCACTGGCGTAGCCTGTGGCTGGGCCTGAGCCAACGGGATGCCGACCCTGGCCGCTTCCTCGAACGCTTGCTCGAAGGCCTGCAACAATATTGCCCGGCACTGGGTGGCCAGGCCATGGGCCTGCTGAAAATGCGCCAGCGCCACCAGCCGTTCGCCTTCGAGGAATGGCTCGACGGCCTGCTCGACGAGCTGGCGTTGTATCTGCAAGCCGATACTCCCTTGTTGCTGGTGCTGGACGACTATCATCTGGCCCAGGGGCCAGTGCTCGATCGTTGCCTGCAGTTCTTCCTCAATCACCTGCCCCCCGGCCTGGTACTGCTGGTCACCAGCCGCCAGCGCCCGGACTGGCACCTGGCGCGCCTGCGCCTGTCGCGGCAACTGGTCGAGCTCAACGAACAGGACTTGCGCCTGACCGCCGAAGAATCGCTGGCGGTGATCGGCCGTCAACCCACCGGCCTGCGCGGCCAGGCCCTGGACAACCTGATCCAGCGCAGCGACGGTTGGGTGGCCGGGTTGCGTTTCTGGCAACTGGCTGCCAGCGAGTCCGCTGACGACCAGGCCTTGCCCCAGGCCTTGCATGGTGGTGAGGGCCTGATCCGCGACTATCTGCTGGAAGAAGTCATCGACATGCTGCCCGCCGACGTGCAGGCCTTCCTGTACGAAACGGCCTGCCAGGAGCGTTTCTGCGCTCCGTTGTGCGATGCCGTGCGCGGCCGCCACGACAGTGCCTCGATCCTGCGCTTCCTGCAGGCGCACCAGGTGTTTCTGGTGCCGCTGGACGAGCATGGCCACTGGTTCCGCTATCACCACCTGTTCTCCGACCTGCTGCGCAGCCGCCAGGCCAGCGAGCCGCTGGCCGGCCTGCAGTTGCGTGCCTGCCGCTGGTTCGAAAGCCAGGGCCTGCTGGACGAAGCGGTGGAGCAGGCGCTGCGGGCCGGTCACCTCGATGTCGCGGCCGACCTGGTGCAGAGCCTGTCCGAGGAGCAACTGCTGGCCGAACAGAACGTCGGCATGCTGCTGCGCTGGAAGATGGACCTGCCCGACAGCCTGTTGATAAGCACGCCGCGGTTGATCGTGTTGTACAGCTGGGCGTTGGGCCTGGCGTGCCAGCTGGACGCGGCCGAGGAGCTGGCGGGGTATCTCAGCCGCTTCCTGCCCGCGCCTTCGGCGACCGCGCAAAAGTCCATGCTGGCCCAGTGGCTGGCGCTCAGTGGTGTGATCGCTCGTGGCCGTGGCGACCGCGAGCGCACCCTGGCCTATTGCGGCGAAGCGCTGCAGAGCCTGCCGAGCAAGCGTTATGGCCAACGCCTGGTGTGCCTGTCGACGCTGTCCAACCTGGCGATTGCCGATGGCGACTTCTGGCGGGCCCGCGGCTGGAACCGCGAGGCCCTGGAGCTGGCCCAGCGCGTTGGCAACCCATTGTTCGAGGCCCTGGCCCATTACGACCGGGCGCGGGTGCTGCATGCCCGTGGCGAGGTGTTGCGCGCGCTGGACGAAGTGCGCGAGGGGCTTCAGCGCCTGCAAGGGCTGTCGGCACAGCGGCTGTATGCCGTGCGCGCCCGCCTGACGCTTTACGAAGGGTACCTGCTGGTATCGCGTCTGCAGCCGTCCCAGGGCCGTGCCCGGTTGCGTGCGGGATTGGGCGAGGCGCGGGCCTGCCGCGATATCAGCGTGCTCATCGGCCACTGCGTGATCGCTACGCTCGATGGCCGCGAAGGGCACTTTGCCGAGGCTTTTGCCGAACTGGCCGAGGCCGAGCGGCTGATGCACATCTGGGATGTGCCGCCGGTCTACTACCTGGCCATGATCACGCTGGTCAAATGCGAATTGTGGCTGGCACAGGGGCGCATCGACCTGGCCGAGTCCTGGTTGCTGCGCCTGGGCCAGACCTACGGTGGCGAGCAACCGGCGGCGGCCCCGGAGTTCCACCCGTTGCTGCCGTTGCACATCGCCTTGCAGCAGGCATCGCTCGAGCGTATCCAGGCGCGTAGCGGCGACGCGGCGCAACGCCTGGCCAGCCTGGTCGAGCACGGCCAGGCCAGTGGCGGCATGATGCTCAGCGTCAGTGCCCTGTGCCAGTGGCTTGGCTTGTTGCTGGGCGAAGGCCGGGAAGGGCAGGCCGCCCAGTTGTTGCCACGGTTGCTGGAGGCAGCCCAGGGCGGCGTGCTGCAACCGTTCCAGCCTCTGCTGGAGCAGCACCCGCAGTGGCTTCTCGAACAGCTGCGGGCTGTTGCCGCTTGCCCGGTGCAGGCCGAGCTGCTCAAACGCCTGCCGCAGATGCCAAGCACCAGCACCGGCAGCGGCGAAGCCCTGAGTAGCCGCGAGCTGGCCGTGCTCGAGCTGATTGCCCAGGGTTGTTCCAACCAGCAGATCAGCGAGCGGCTGTTCATTTCCCTGCACACGGTGAAAACCCACGCCAGCCATATCAACAGCAAGCTGGGGGTGGAGCGGCGTACCCAGGCGGTGGCCAAGGCCAAGTCCCTGGGGCTGTTGGCGTGATCCTGGCCCTCCAGGGCCTTGCTCGCTAAAGTGGTGGCACAAGGCTTTGGTTCGTGGCCGCCAACGCTCTACCCTCATCTTTCCCGACCAACTGCCGATACAGCTATCGGTGGCATCGCCTCGCGCGATTTTTCAATTATTCCAAGGCAGGTCGTGTTGATGCTGCAGTACGGGCAAAAGAGCTTTCTGATCGTCGACGACTTTACCGACTTTCGCACGTCGACCCGTTCCATGCTGCGCGAGCTGGGCGTACGTGACGTGGACACCGCCGACAGCGGCGAGCAGGCGCTGCGCATGTGCGCGCAAAAGCGTTATGACGTCATCCTGCAGGACTTCCACCTGGGCGACGGCAAGAAGAACGGCCAGCAGGTGCTCGAAGACCTGATCCTCGACAAGCACATCAGCCATGAGTGCATATTCATCATGGTCACGGCCGAGAGCAGCCAGGCCATTGTCCTCAGCGCCATCGAGCACGAGCCTGATGCCTACCTGACCAAACCATTCAACCGGGTTGGCCTGGCCCAGCGCGTGGAGAAGCTTTACCAGCGCAAGACCCTGCTCAAGCCGATACTGCAGGCTCTGGACCGCAATCGCCCGGCCGAAGTACTGGCGGCCTGTGCCGAGTTGTGCAAGCGCGACCCGCGCCTGGCCCCGCTGTGCCTGCGTTATCGGGCCGATGCCTTGCGCAACCTCAACCGTTTCGAGGAGCTGGAGAAGTTCCTCAAGGCCATCCTGGCCAGCCGCCCGCAGCCGTGGGTGTACTCGGCGTTGGGCAGCCTGATGCACAAACGTGGCCAGAACGCCCAAGCCCAGGGCGTGTACGAGCAGGCGCTAAAGGCCTTTCCGATCATGCCAGGCCTGTACGATGGCATGGCCGAGGTGCTGGTGGCCCAAGGCGAAACCAGGCGTGCGCAGAACATGCTTGAAGAGGCCGTGCGCCTGTCGCCGCTATCGGTGCGCCGGCAGTCGACGCTGGGCAAGCTGGCGTTGGAAAACGAAGATTTCGAAAGTGCCTCGAAGGCGTTCCGCCATGCGGTGAACCAGGGCCAGAGCTCACGCTACAAGGACCCTGAGAACAACCTGGGGCTGGTGCAGGCGCTGATGAGCAGGAATGCCGGCTTTGGCCTGGATGCGCGCACCCGGGTCGAGATCAACAGCACGCTGAGCGAAGTGGCCAAGGAAAACCCCGAGGACCAGGGCCTGCAGGTGCGTGCCCGCATGATGAAGGCCGCCAGCCTGCAGCAGGCCGGCGACCCTGAAACGGCTGCCAAGCTGACCGAACAGGCGATCCAGCGCCTGGACAAGATGAACCAGTTCTTCTCGGTCGATTCGGCCCTGACCGTTGCCGCGCAGTTGCAGGCCATGGGGCAGGAAGCCGCTGCCATCGGTGTACTGAGGAGCTGTGTGGAAAGTTATGGCGACGACCCCAAGGTCATGGAGAGGGTCGGCAAGCTGACGGACGACCCCAGCGTGCTCAACGCCATTACCGAAGCGGTCACCCTCAATCGCCAGGGTGTGCGCAATTACCAGGGGGGGCAGCTCGGCGAGGCGTTGCAGCTGTTCCGCAAGGCGCTGGGTTTGCAGCCGAAGAACATCAGCATTGCCCTCAACACTGCCCAGGCGCTGCTGCGCATCGGCGGAGACAGCCCTCAGCCCGCCATCATGCAGGAGTGTCGCGACGCCCTGACCAGCGTGGCCGGCATACCTGCCAGCGACAACCGCTACGACCGCTACCGCAAACTGCACATCCGAGTGTTCGGCGCATGAATCAAGATAACCAGGGGCTTGATTTTTCCACGGTGATCGCCTCCACCGTGCACGACCTTAAGAATTCCCTGTCGGCGCTGATCCAGTCCCACAACCAGTGGATGCAGCGCTTGCCCGAGGAACTGCGCGGTGGTGCCGAGCAGGGGGCGATGGAGCATGAATTTCGCCACCTCAACGGCATGCTGGTGCAGTTGCTGGGTTTGTACAAACTGGGCGTGAACCAGTTGCCGGTGTGCCCGGACTACCATGAACTGGACGATTTCATCGAAGCCCAGCTGGCCGCGCACGAGGAAGTGCTCAAGCACAAGGACATCCTTGCGACCTGGCGCATCGACACCGACAACCCGCTGGGCTTCTTCGACCGCGAGCTTGTGGCCTCGGTGATCGCCAACGTGATCACCAACGCCACCCGCTTTGCCGCGCATGCCTTGCTGATCACCATCGAAGAGGCAGACAACCAGTTGGCCATCTGCGTCAACGATGACGGCCCGGGTTATCCACAGCGCATGCTAGAGCGCCAGGAAGAATTCATCCAGGGTATCGACTCGACCAGCGGCAGTACCGGCCTGGGTCTGTATTTTGCGGCGCGGATCGCGGCACTGCATGAAAGCGGCGGGGTGCGCGGGCGGATCGAGATCTCCAATGGCGGCGCGCTTGGGGGTGGGTTGTTCAGATTGTTCTTGCCTTAGGATGTATGGCGCTCGATCTCACAGGCGCCACACATCTCAAGACATGAACCTCGTGCACCCACCCCAATTTCCTGTCAGGCTCTCAGCAGAACTCCAGCTTTGCCATCGAGAACACCATGACCCAAGCCCCGCCTGCGCTCATCCGCGAAACCTTCCCCTTAGGCCCCCTGCAATGCAATTGCACCCTGATCGGCGACCCGCTTACCAAAAAGGCCATCGTCGTCGACCCGGGCGGTGACCCGGACAAGATCCTGGCTCGCCTGCAGGCCCACGGCCTGACGCTGGTGAGCATCATTCACACCCACGCGCACTTCGATCACTTCCTTGCCTCGGGCAAGCTCAAGGAACTGACCGGCGCGACGCTGCACCTGCACAAGGATGACCAGGCGCTGTGGGACAACCTGGAAATGCAGTGCCAGATGTTCGGCGTGCCCTACACCCCGGTGCCTGCACCCGACCGCTGGCTGGGGGATGACGAGGAGCTGGCCTGCGGTTGTGGCGTGGCCTTGCATACGCCAGGCCACACGCCGGGCTCGATGAGCTTCTGGTTTGCCGATGCCAAGCTGCTGATTGCCGGCGATACTCTGTTCCGCCGTGGCATTGGCCGTACCGATTTGTGGGGTGGCGATCAGCGGGCCATCGTCCGTTCGATCAAGGAGCGCCTGTACCGGCTGGACGAGGAGGCAATCGTGGTGACCGGCCACGGGCCGGATACCTGCCTGGGTGACGAAATGCGTGAAAACCCCTTCGTGCGTGCCTGATGGCACATGAAGGCACTTTCATGGAATTTTTCGTTGCCGATGCAATCCAAGGCTTGCATAGATCCGTTTATGATCTGCCGCATTCATGAATTCAGTAGGAGCTTGTCCATGTTCACCATGCGTCGTCTGATTATCGTCGCAACCGCCGCTGCCTTGATGACCGGCTGTGCCGGCCAGAACCCTTATGACAGCCAGGGGCAGGCGCAGGGCTCCACAGGGATGAGCAAGACCGCCAAGTACGGCGGCCTGGGCGCGCTGGCCGGTGCTATCGCCGGTGCCGCCATCGACCACAACAACCGTGGCAAGGGTGCACTGATCGGTGCTGCTGCCGTGGGTGCCGCCGCAGCCGGTT
The DNA here is from genome assembly GCF_002113295.1 of Pseudomonas sp. B10(2017). NCBI lineage: Bacteria > Pseudomonadati > Pseudomonadota > Gammaproteobacteria > Pseudomonadales > Pseudomonadaceae > Pseudomonas > Pseudomonas sp. B10(2017). Next base: position 269,123 of record NZ_NEJU01000006.1, on the reverse strand, counting down.
ATGGCTACTACGCTGACAAGCAGGAAGCCGAGCTGCGCGCGCAGATGGCCAATACCGGCGTTGAAGTGCAGCGCCAGGGTGACCAGATCAAGCTGATCATGCCGGGCAACATCACCTTCGCCACCGACTCGGCCAACATCGCGCCAAGCTTCTACTCGCCGCTGAACAACCTGGCCGGTTCGTTCAAGCAGTTCAACCAGAACACCATCGAAGTGGTCGGCTTCACCGACAGCACTGGCAGCCGCCAGCACAACATGGACCTGTCCCAGCGCCGTGCGCAGGCGGTCAGCACCTATCTGACCTCGCAGGGTGTGGATGCCTCGCGTATCTCCGTACGTGGCATGGGCCCGGACCAGCCGATCGCCAGCAACGCCGACGCCAATGGCCGCGCGCAGAACCGCCGGGTGGAAGTGAACCTGAAGCCGATTCCGGGTCAGCAGTATGACCAGGGGCAGGTTCAGCAGTAAGGCATCAATCCTGGGGCCGCTTTGCGGCCCATCGCCGGCAAGCCAGCTCCCACAGGTACTGCACAAGGCTCAAGGGCTATGCAAATCCTGTGGGAGCTGGCTTGCCGGCGATGGGCTGCAAAGCAGCCCCAGCTTTTAGCCCGCCACGCTGGCCTGAATCGCCGTCAGGGCAATGGTATGCACGATATCGTCAACCTGAGCCCCGCGCGGCAGGTCGTTCACCGGCTTGCGCAACCCTTGCAGCATCGGTCCCAGGCTGACCCCGTCGGTGCTGCGTTGCACCGCCTTGTGGGTCGTGTTGCCGGTGTTCAGGTCAGGGAACACGAACACCGTAGCCCGCCCGGCTACCGGGCTGCCCGGTGCCAGGTCCCGTGCGATCGCCGGGTTGGCCGCCGCGTCATACTGCAACGGCCCGTCGATCAGCAGGTCTTGCGCCGCGTCCTGTGCCAGGCGAGTCGCTTCGAGCACTTTCTCGACTTCCTCGTCGCTGGCCGAATCGCTTGAGTAACTGATCATCGCCACCCGTGGCGCGATGCCGAAGGCCTGCGCCGATTCGGCACTCTGCCGGGCGATCTCGGCCAGTTCGACAGCACTTGGGTGTGGGTTCATCACGCAGTCGCCGTACACCAGCACCTGCTCGGGGAACAGCATGAAGAAAACCGACGACACCAGGCTCGAGCCCGGTGCGGTCTTGATCAACTGCAGGGCCGGGCGGATGGTGTTGGCGGTAGAATGCACCAGGCCCGAGACAAGGCCATCCACTTCGTCCAGCGCCAGCATCATGGTACCGATCACCACCGGGTCTTCCAGTTGCTGCTCGGCCATTGGTGCATTGAGGTTCTTGCTCTTGCGCAGTTCGACCATCGGCTCCACGTAGCGCCGGCGAATCACCTCGGGGTCGAGGATTTCCAGGCCCGGAGGCAAGGTGATGCCCTGGGCGCGGGCCACGGCATCGACATCCTCGGGCTTGGCCAGAAGCACGCAGCGGGCAATCCCGCGGGCCTGGCAGATAGCTGCAGCCTGCACCAGCAGCGGCTCGGCGCCTTCCGGCAGGACGATGCGCTTGTTGGCCTGCTGCGCTCGCTGGATCAGCTGATAGCGGAACACTGCCGGCGACAGGCGCAGTTCGCGCGGGGTGCCGCAACGCTGGTGCAGCCAGGCGGCGTCGAGGTGGCTGGCGACGAAGTCGGTGATGAATTCGGCGCGCTCGCGGTCGTCCACCGGGATTTCTCGGTTCAGCGAGTTGAGCTGGTTGGCGGTGTCGTACGAGCCGGTACTGACCGACAGGATCGGCAGGCCAGCCTGCAGGGCGCCACGGCACAAGCCCAGGATGCGTGGGTCTGGCTTGCCGTCACTGGTCAGCAGCAGGCCGGCCAGTGGTACGCCGTTGATCGCTGCCAGGCTGACGGCGAGGATGATGTCGTCGCGGTCGCCCGGCGTCACCACCAGGGTACCCGAGGTAAGCAGCGGCACCGTGTTGGCCACGGTGCGCGCGCAGATGATGATCTTGCTCATGCGCCGCTGTTCATAGTCGCCGGCATTGAGCACCTGGGCACCGAGCAGGTCGGCCACGTCTCGGGTGCGCGGTGCGTTCAGTTCGGGCTGGTAGGGGATGCAGCCGAGCAGGCGGAAGTCGTTGCCGCGCAGTAGCGGCGAGTGTTCGCGCAGGCGGGTGGAAAAGTCCGCCATGCTTTCGTCGGTGCGCACCTTGTTGAGGATTACGCCGAGCACTTTCGGGTCGCGCGGGCCGCCGAACAATTGTGCCTGCAGTTCGACCCGGCCGGACAACTCGCTGAGCACTTCGTTTTCCGGTGCAGATACCAGTATCACCTCGGCATCCAGGCTCTTGGCCAGGTGCAGGTTGACCCGCGCCGCATAGCTGGCGTGGCGCGTGGGCACCATGCCCTCGACCACCACCACGTCGTTGCCGATGCAGGCTTGCTGGTAGAGGCGGATGATTTCTTCGAGCAACTCGTCCAGCTGGCCATCGCCGAGCATGCGCTCGACGTGGGCCAGGCTCAGCGGCACAGGGGGCTTGATGCCGTGGGTGCGGGCGACCAGCTCGGTGGAGCGCTCGGGGCCGGTATCACCCGGGTGGGGCTGGGCGATCGGCTTGAAGAAGCCGACCTTCAGGCCGGCACGCTCCAGGGTGCGCACCAGGCCCAGACTGATAGAGGTCAGGCCGACACCGAAATCGGTCGGCGCAATGAAAAATGTCTGCATGCGTGCTTCTCGAAATAAGCGGTGCAAGAAATTAACGGCCAAGGGTAGCGCTATCGGCCCCTTGTGCGCACCAGCCGCAAGCGAAAGGCTGGCCGATGCTCTGTGCGCGCTGGGCCGGGTCGAGCACCCAGGGGCGCGTCTGCCACGGCGGCTGGTGGCGCAGGTGCTGGGTGTGGCCGCAGGACAGTTCGGCCACCCAGTGGCCCTCTTCGTCCTGGTGGAAGCCGGTGATCCGACTGATGGGCCGTTGCTCGTCCGCAGTGCGTTCGCAATCGGGCGATGGCTTGGTTACACTTGTTCGCTCTACATACTTTTGCAAAAGGTCTTGCCCCATGCTGATCGCCGCCAACAAGGCTGTCTCCATCGACTATACCCTGACCAACGACGCCGGGGAGACCATCGACAGCTCCGCCGGCGGTGCACCGCTGGTTTACCTGCACGGTGCCGGCAACATCATCCCGGGCCTGGAAAAAGCCCTGGAAGGCAAGCAGGCCGGTGACGAGCTGAACGTTTCCATCGAGCCGGAAGATGCTTACGGCGAATACCTGGCCGAGCTGGTCAGCACACTGAACCGCAGCCTGTTCGAAGGTGTCGACGAGCTGGAAGTGGGCATGCAGTTCCATGCTTCGGCACCGGATGGCCAGATGCAGATCGTCACCATCCGCGACATCGACGGCGACGACGTGACCGTTGACGGCAACCACCCGCTGGCCGGCCAGCGCCTGACCTTCCAGGTCAAGGTAGTCAACGTGCGTGATGCCAGCGACGAAGAAATCGCTCACCGTCACATCCACGGTGAAGGTGGCCATCACCACTGATTTTCTGCGCTAAGCTCAGATAGTCGCCAGGCGCTCGGGCAAGCCGATTTGCCTTCCTACGGGAGGTGGACGGCTTGGACGAGCGCCTTTTTAGTGGGCGGAATTCGTCTGCGCGGCAACCGGGAACCTGAGAGGGGATTCATCATGAGTGCATTTCACGACCTGAAACTGGACGCGTTGAACGGCGGGGAGCTGCCCCTCGCACCGTTCAAGGGCCAAGTGGTGCTGGTGGTCAACGTTGCCTCCAAGTGTGGTCTCACGCCGCAATACAAGGCCCTGGAGAACCTCTACCAGATTTTCAAGGAACGGGGCTTCAACGTGCTTGGCCTGCCATGCAACCAGTTTGCCGGCCAGGAGCCAGGCAGTGAAAAGGAAATCCAGGAGTTCTGCAGCCTCAACTACGGGGTGAGCTTCCCGCTGGGCGCCAAGCTGGAGGTCAACGGGCCGCAACGCCACTCTCTGTACCGCCTGCTGGCGGGTGAGGGGGCAGAGTTCCCAGGGGACATTACCTGGAACTTCGAGAAGTTTCTGGTGGGCAAGGACGGGCGGGTGCTGGCGCGTTTTTCGCCGCGCACGGCACCGGATGATCCGACTGTGGTACAGGCTATCGAGAAAGCCTTGGCCTGAAGCGCCTGACGCGGTCCCTCTGTAGGAGCGGTCTTGTGTCGCGATCGGGCCGCATAGCGGCCCCCGGATATCAGCATTGTCGCAACTATCGAGGGGCTGCTCTGCAGCCCGATCGCGACACAAGGCCGCTCCTACACAGATCGCGTAGCACCCAGCCTCGAAGTTGGTGAAGTCGCAGCCTGGTTCCGGGCTGCATGCAGATACCCCTCGAACTGCTCGACAATCCCTGGCCAGCCCTGGCGGCTGGCATGCCGCCGCGCATTCAGGCGCACCCGGCGCAACGTCTCCTCTTCTTCCAGCAGCCAGCAGGCAGAGTCGATAAACGCTGCCTGATCCCCCGGCATGGCCAGTGCACCGCTGTGGCCATGGCGAATATGCTGCGCAGCGGCCGCTTCGTCATACGCGACCACCGCCAACCCCGAGGCCATGGCTTCGAGCACTACATTGCCAAAGGTTTCGGTCAGGCTCGGAAACAGGAACAGGTCACCGCTGGCATAGTGTTCGGCCAGCACCTCGCCGCGCTGGGCACCGCAGAACACGGCATCCGGTACCTGCTGTTCCAGGGCGGCACGCTGAGGGCCGTCACCCACCATGATCAGGCGCAGGCGCTTGTGTGGATACGTTTTCTTCAGGGCCTCCAGGCATGGGCGCAACAAACCCAGGTTCTTTTCTGCCGCCAGCCGCCCGACATGCAGTACGGCGATGTCATCCGGGCCGAGCCCCCAGCTTTCCCGTAATGCCGGGCTGCGCCGGGCCGGGTTGAACAGGCAGGCATCGACCCCTCGGGCCAGTAGCTCCAGGCGTTCGAAACCGCGGCGTTCAAGCTCCAGGCGCTGGCTGAGGCTGGGTACCAGGGTGGTCGTCGTGCGCCGATGGAACCAGCGCAGGTAGTTGGTGAGCAGGCGCGTCAGCAGGCCCAACCCGTACTGGCCGGAATACTGCGGGAAATTGGTGTGGAAGCCGCTGACCACCGCTACTCCCAGGCGCCGGGCCGCGCGCAGTGCGCTGAGCCCAAGTGGCCCCTCGGTGGCGATGTACAGCACATCCGGCCGCTGCCGACGCCAGCGGCGCATCAGCTTGTGCATCGACACCTCGCCCCACTGCAAGCCCGGGTAGCCAGGCAGTGGCCAGCCACGGCACAGCATCAGGTTCGGGTCGTTGTGCAGCGGTGCTTCACCGGCCTGGCGCGGGCGCACCACTTCGATTTCATGGCCGCGTTGGCGCAACCCTTCGCTCAGGCGGCCAAGGGTATTGGCCACGCCGTTGATTTCGGGTGGGAAGGTTTCGCTGACCAAGGTAATGCGTAGGGCGGGTGTATTCATGACAAAAAGTGTCCGCCTGCTGGATTGCGCCAATGTGACTGTCGTGTGACGTACAGGTGACGCCTGATCGCCGACGCTTTTCGCCTTGTGAATTTTCCTTGCAAGGGTGCTCAAGAGGGAGCAACGGCAGCCGATGAAGATGCATTCGACGATGCGCTCCAGGAGAGCGGTGATGTTCAACAACAAGCTCAAGCAAGAAATCCGGCAGTTGCGTGAAGACCTGATGTCCATCGAACAGGTCAAGAGTAGCCTCGACAGCGAGATGCTGGTACTGCAACTCGACCCCCAGGGGCGGATCGAGATGGTCAACGGCAACTTCGAGAGCGAGATGCTCTACCGTGCCGAACAATTGCTTGGGCGCAACATCGAGGACATCGTCCCCGCCCATGTGAAGTCGCTGGATTTCTACCAGCGCATGAAAGGTGCGATCAGCCGCGGTGAACACCTGAACGGTGCATTCCGCCTGCTGCGCGGCAATGGCCAGGAGGCGTGGTTGCGGTCGATCCTGCAGCCGGTAAAGAACAGCGAGGGGCGCATCAAGTATTTCACGCTGCACTCCAGCGATCTTACCCGCACCATCGAAACCTCCCGCGAGCACGAAAGCCTGATCAAGGCCCTGATGCGCTCCACCGCCGTGATCGAATTCGCCCTCGATGGCACCGTGCTCACCGCCAACGAACGCTTCCTGGCCACCGTCGGTTACCGCCTGGAGCAGATCCGTGGCAAGCATCACCGCATGTTCTGCGAGCCGGAGGAGGCCAACTCGGCCGGCTACCAGGCGTTCTGGGACAAGCTGCGCCGTGGCGAATATGTTGCTGACCGCTTCAAGCGTATCGATGCCCATGGCCGGGTGGTCTGGCTGGAGGCTTCATACAACCCCATCTTCGATGCCCATGACGTGCTGTACAAGGTGGTCAAGTTCGCCACCGTCATCACCGAGCAGGTCAACCAGGAGCAGGCGGTGGCCGATGCGGCGGATGTCGCCTACAACACCTCGCTGGGCACCGATGCCAGCGCCCGCAAGGCCACCGATGTGGTCACCCAGAGCGTCAGCGTGATGCGCGGGCTGGAAGCTTCGATGCAAGAGGCGGCAGAGGGCATCCAGGCGCTGGATACCCAGTCGCGGGTGATCGGTTCGATCATCAAGACCATCAGCGACATTGCCGGGCAGACCAACCTGCTGGCGCTGAATGCAGCCATCGAAGCGGCCCGCGCCGGCGAGCAGGGGCGCGGGTTTGCCGTGGTTGCAGATGAAGTGCGCCAGCTGGCCTCGCGCACCAGTACCGCCACCGAGGAAATCGCCCGGGTGGTGCAGCAGAACGAGCAACTGGCCCAGGCGGCAGTGGCGATCATCGACACCAGCAAGCGCCAGGCCGAGCAGGGGCTGGCGCTGGCGGACGAGACAGGGAGCGTGATTGTCGAGATCCAGGACGGGGCGAAGCGGGTGGTGGATGTGGTCGGGCAGTTTTCCAGCCGGTTGGGGCAGTAGGAGCAGGATCAGACGCGGTCTGCTTCTTGTGGGAGCGGCCTTGTGTCGCGAAAGGGCCGCAGAGCGGCCCCAGCAATTTGTGCATTAGTGCTGATATCCTGGGGCCGCTCTGCGGCCCTTTCGCGACACAAGGCCGCTCCCACAGGAGGCCGCGCAAGGTCCGAGAGGGATCAGTTGCGCTCCCGCACCCAGAACAACGTGGCCCCGGCCACCGCCGCCGGCATCATCAGCACGTTGACCAGCGGAATCATCAGTGCCAGGTAGGTTATTCCGCCAAAGCCCAGCGACTGCCAGCGCTTGCTGCGCAGCCAGGCCAGCATGTCCTGCCAGCTCATCTTGTTGTTGTCCGCCGGGTAGTCGATGTACTGGATTGCCATCATCCACACCCCGAAGATCAGCCAAAGCGGCGCTGCCACCACGTTGACCACCGGGATCAGCGACAGGATGAACAGGCCGATGGCCCGCGGCAGGAAGTAGCCCAGCTTGCGCATTTCACGGCCAAAGGTACGTGGCACCATGGCCACCAGTTCGCCCCAGCTGAACGCCGGGAAGTTGTCCTGGCCACGCACCACCACCTCGACCTTTTCCGCCAGAAAGCCATTGAAAGGGGCGGCAATGATGTTGGCCACCAGGGTGAAGGTGAAGAACACCATCAACACCACCAGGGCGACGAACAGCGGCCAGAGGATGTAGGTAAGAAAGCTCAGCCAGCTTGGCAAGCTCGGCATCAGGGCGTCCACCCACAGGCTGAACTGGTGGCCGGCGAAGTAGATCAGGCCGCCGAACAGCAGCAGGTTGACGGCCAGTGGCAGCAGCACGAACAACCGCAGGTTGGGGCTCAGCACCAGTTTCAGGCCTTCGCGCAGGTACTGGGGGCCAGAGAGGACAGGGGCTTGCATCGAGATACTCCGCAGAGAAGGAAAACGCGCTGACCTTACCGAGTTTGCCGCGCCGACGGAAGGCGAGCAGCGGGCGGGAAACCGGCTGTAACAAAAGCGGCAGGGCTTGGCTATCGATGAAATCGCTGAATAGACGATGCCTATGAGGTGGATTGTCGAAGGATATTTCCTTAATCTTTGCGACCTCGCTACAGTGCGCTCAACTTTCCGCTTTCTGGGCCTGCGCGTTGTAGCCTTCCCCAAGTGCTGCGTGGGTCCTTTTTAATTTTCCTGCTGGCGCAGCCGGCACACCGATGCCGGCCCAGCGGCCCGCTCGACAGGAGTTCGACATGTCTGAAGTACGTCATTCGCGCGTCATCATTCTCGGTTCCGGCCCTGCCGGTTACAGCGCCGCGGTGTATGCCGCCCGTGCCAACCTCAAGCCGCTGCTGATCACCGGCATGCAGGCCGGCGGCCAGCTGACCACCACCACCGAAGTCGACAACTGGCCGGGCGACCCCCACGGCCTGACCGGTCCTGCTCTGATGCAGCGCATGCAGGAGCACGCCGAGCGTTTCGAAACCGAAATCGTCTTCGACCACATCAACGCCGTCGACCTGGCCAACAAGCCCTTCACCCTGCAGGGTGACAGCGGCAAGTACACCTGCGACGCGCTGATCATCGCCACTGGCGCCAGCGCCCGTTACCTGGGCCTGCCGTCGGAAGAAACCTTCATGGGCAAGGGTGTGTCGGCCTGCGCCACCTGCGACGGCTTCTTCTACCGCAACAAGCCGGTTGCCGTGGTTGGTGGCGGCAACACTGCCGTGGAAGAGGCGTTGTACCTGGCCAACATCGCCAGCAAAGTGACCCTGGTACACCGTCGCGACACCTTCCGCGCCGAGAAGATCCTGGTCGACAAGCTGCACGCCCGTGTGGCCGAAGGCAAGATCGAGCTCAAACTCAACGCCACCCTGGACGAAGTGCTGGGTGACAACATGGGCGTGACCGGTGCGCGCTTGAAGAACAACGACGGCAGCAGCGACGAAATCAAGGTCGACGGCGTGTTCATTGCCATTGGCCATACCCCGAACACCTCGCTGTTCGAAGGCCAGCTGACCCTGAAGGACGGCTACCTGGTGGTCAACGGCGGCCGTGAAGGCAATGCCACCGCCACCAACGTCGAGGGCGTGTTCGCCGCCGGTGACGTGGCTGACCACGTTTACCGCCAGGCCATTACCTCGGCCGGTGCCGGCTGCATGGCGGCGCTGGATGTCGAGCGTTACCTGGATGGGCTGGCCAACGCTTCGTTCTGATCCGAGAGCGCCCCCCAAAAAACCGGCTCAATGGCCGGTTTTTTCATGCCTGCAATCAGCTCACAGGCTCAACCGCATCGACAGGTCCACCGCCTTCACATCCTTGGTCATGGCGCCAATCGAGATGTAATCCACCCCAGTCTCGGCAATCACCCGCAAGGTCGTCTCGTTGACCCCGCCACTGGCTTCCAGTTTGGCCTTGCCCGCGGTAATGCGCACTGCTTCGCGCATCTCCTCCAGGTTCAGTTCGTCGAGCATGATGATGTCGGCACCTGCGGCCAGTGCCTGGCGCAGTTCATCGAGGCTTTCCACTTCGATTTCCACCGGCTTGCCCGGCGCAATGCGGTGCGCCGCAGCCACGGCCGCGGCCACTCCGCCACTGGCGGCGATGTGGTTTTCCTTGATGAGGAAGGCGTCGTACAGGCCGATGCGGTGGTTGTCGCAACCGCCGCAAGTCACGGCATACTTTTGCGCCAGGCGCAGGCCCGGCAGGGTCTTGCGTGTGTCCAGCAAGCGCACCTGGGTGCCTTCCACCAAGTCTGCCAGGAAGCGCGCACGGGTGGCGACACCCGACAGCATCTGGAGGAAGTTCAGTGCACTGCGCTCGCCACTGAGCAGCGAACGCGCGGGCCCTTCCAGATGGAACAGCGGCTGGTTGGCCGTGGCGCGCTCGCCATCGGCCACCTGCCAGTGCACCGCCACGCGTGGGTCGAGTTGGCGGAACACGGCGTCGACCCAGGCGGTGCCTGCGATCACGCAGTCTTCGCGGGTGATGATGGTTGCCTTGGCCAGGCGCTCCGCCGGGATCAGCTGTGCTGTGATATCGCCACTGCCGATGTCCTCCAACAGCGCGCGGCGCACGTTGGCTTCGATTTCAGCGGTCAGGTCGGCAAGGCGTAGGTTCGGCATGGTCGGCTCCACAAGCTAGATGCCGGCGATTATAGGGCAGGGGGCCGGTGTGTACAGTCGCCTCGGCGATGACCTTTGGTCGGCCGGTGTGAGCAAGCGGGGTAAATCAGGGTCATTAGCCAGCCAGTGAAACGGCGCTGGCAGCTGTGCGGGTTTTTACCGATAATGGTGACCAGTATTTGGCGTCATGACTTTGACGATCTTCAGCCCCTTTGGGCGAGACACCCTGCAAGGAGTACAGGATGCAAAAAGAAGGCAAGGTGGTGCCCTTGGCGGCAGCCATCGATCGAGGCGGGCGTGCGCCTCTCCCTTGCCTTCCGATGTTGCTCCTGCAAGTGCGGGACAAGGCCGCCTTGCAGTTGCGTCAGGGCCTGCAGGACTTGTTCGACAACGCCGACGACACCCTCTTCGAGATGGCCGACAAGGCCTTCGACCGCAGTGACCAGAACCTGTACTTCGAGGCCATGCGTGACCTGCGCCTGAAGCGCAAGAGCATCGAGCGCGGTTTTCTCGACACCTTCTATGATGCCTTTGCCCGTATCGGCCAGGTCGACCTGCTGGCGCGCCTGGTCGAGCCGGGCAACCTGCGCAGCAAGGCCCAGGTAGAGAGGGCCGCCGCGATCGAAGGCATGGTCGCGCGGGTGCTGTCACGTGACGGCATTGCCTTGCAGCAACTGGGCCTGCGCTTGCAGCTACTGCTCGACCGCCCCCTGCACGAGCAGCACAACCCGCTGGGGCCCGCGGCGCTGTGCGGCTACTTCCTGGACGCAGGCCGTAACCTGGGGGTTGGCCTGCGGGTCAAGCTGGTCCTGCTCAAACTGTTCGAGCGCTATGTGTTGCGCGATGCCGATGTGATCTATGGCGAAGCCAACCAATTGCTGGCCGCCGCCGGTGTGCTGCCCGAGTTGCCACCGGCACCGCGCCGGCGCGCCGAAGACCGGCGCATGAACGCACGGCGCGGGCCGGCGAACCTGGGGAGCGAGGTGGGTGCGGACGCGGCAGGGCAGGCGTTCTTTGCCTCGTTGCAAACTCTGCTGGCCCCGGCGCGTGGGCAGTTCGCGCCTCGTTTGCAGGCGGTGGCCGCCGCCCAGCCAATCAGCACCGCCGACCTGCTGCGGCTGCTTTCGCATTTGCAGCACTATGTGCCCGCTACCCACGAGGACGATGATTTCGAGCTTGGCCAACAGCTTGAACAATTGCTGCTGCGGGTGAGCGTGCGCAGCGGCACACGGCGGCGCATCGACGTGGCCGACGAGGACATGATCAACCTGGTTGGCCTGCTGTTCGCCTTCATCCAGAGCGACGACAACCTGCCGGCCAGCCTGCGTGCGCTGATCGGGCGCCTGCATATTCCGCTGTTGAAAGTGGCGCTGCTGGACAAGGGGCTGTTCAGTCGGGCCAGCCATCCGGCCCGCCGCCTGCTCAACGAGATCGCTGGCGCGGCAATCGGTTGGGAATGCGGCAGCGACGGCATGCGCGACAGCCTGCACCTGCGTGTGGAGCGTATCGTCCAGCGCCTGCTCAATGATTTTGCCGAGGATGCCAGCCTGTTCGCCGAACTGCTCGAAGACTTCCTCGCTTTCAACCAGGACGAGCGGCGGCGCAACGAGCTGCTTGAACAGCGTACCCGCGACGCCGAAGAAGGGCGTGCCCGCGCGCTGCAGGCCAGGCAGCAGGTGCAGCATGCACTCAATCAGCGGCTGCGCGGCCGGTTATTACCGCAGGTGGTGGTACAGATGCTGGTGCAAGCCTGGAGCCAGGTACTGCTGCTGGCCTGGCTAAAGCAGGGTGAGGCATCCCAGGCCTGGCGAGACGCCTTGCAGACGATGGACACGCTGCTGGTCAGCATCACCCCGCCGCATGAACCGCATGCCTTGCTGCAGCAGGTGCCGGACCTGCTCAAGGCACTGCGCGATGGCCTGGCCAGCGTGGCCCTGGACTCGGCAAAGACCCGCGAGTTCTTTCTGCAACTGGAGCAGTTGCACCTGCGAGCCTGCGCGGGTACCGCGATGCAGCCCGGTGGAGAGGGCCAGCCGCTGAACGAGGTGCTGGTGGACGAGGACATCGTCCTGGCGATTGCCGAAGAACCCGCTTGTGCTCCGTTGCAGTTTGCCGACGGGCAGGCTGTGGCGCTGCGCCAGGTGCAGCGCCTGCGTATCGGTACCTGGGTCGAGGTGCGGGACGAGGACGAACCGTTGCGCTGCAAGCTGGTGGCTCGCATCGACAGCAGCGACCGGCTGGTGTTCGCCAACCGTACCGGCATGAAAGTGCGTGAATGGAACGGGGCCAGCCTGGCCCAGGCACTGCACCGAGGCGACGTGCGAGTGCTGGATGACGGGCTGCTGTTCGAGCGGGCGTTGGAAGCGGTGCTCGACAGCTTGCGCCGTTAGGAGCAACGGCCCTGCGCTAGGGCTGCAAGCATGCCCGCTCCCTCAGCATTACAATGATTCACATGCAAACGCCGTTGGCCACAGGGCATACTGTTGACCTGTTCACGGCGTTTTCAGGATCTGCCCCATGCAATTGGACCGTGCCACTGGCTGGTTCCACGGAATCGGAATCACCCACTGCCCCTCGCCGAACTTCAATCCCCGCCCCGAAGGCGAATCGATTTCCCTGCTGGTGATCCACAACATCAGCCTGCCGCCTGCCTGTTTCGGTACCGGCAAGGTCCAGCAATTCTTCCAGAACCGCCTGGACGCCGACGAACACCCTTACTTCGCCAGCATCAGCCACCTGACCGTCTCGGCGCACCTGTTCGTCGAGCGTGACGGTACGGTGACCCAGTTCGTGTCGTTGCTCGACCGCGCCTGGCATGCCGGTGTGTCGTGCTTCGACGGGCGTGAAGGCTGTAACGATTTCTCCATCGGCATCGAACTGGAAGGCACCGACGACCTGCCTTATACCGATGCGCAGTACGCGGTGCTGGAGCAACTTACCCGGCACATCCGCGGTGCTTGGCCGGCCATCGACCTGGGCCGCATCCAGGGTCACAGCGACATTGCCCCGCAGCGCAAGACCGACCCCGGCCCGGCTTTCGACTGGCCGCGCTACCGACAGGCGCTGCAGCAAAACGAGGACAAGGCATGAGTTTTCTGGTGTTGTTGCTGGCGCTGTGGGTCGAGAAATTCTCGGCCCTGCGCCATCAGGTGCAGCGCGATGGGTTCTTCCTTGGCGAACTGGTGCGCCTGGAGCGCAGCGGCAAGGTGCACCCGTGGTGGACGCTGGCCATCCTGGTACTGGCACCGGTAGCGCTGCTGGTGTTGCTGCTGCATGTACTGGACCCGGTGGCGTACGGCTTGCTGGCATTGCCGGTGCACCTGCTGGTGCTGATCTACAGCTTGGGCCGCGGCGATGCCAAGGCATCGTTGGGGCCGTTCCGCGATGCCTGGCGGCGCGGTGACGACCAGGCCGCGTTGCATGTGGCCGAGCGCGACCTTGGGCTGGCGGCCGACGAACCGCACAGCCTGTTGGTGCGGGTACAGGGCAACCTGCTGTGGCAGGTGTACCAGGGCTTTTTCGCGGTGATCTTCTGGTACTTCGTGCTGGGTCCGGGGGCAGCCCTGGCCTATCGCCTGCTGGCGCTGTGCGGCGAACACAGCAAGCAGCCGACGTTGAAGGCCCGTGCCGAGCAGCTGAGGCATATCATGGACTGGTTGCCGGTGCGGGTGCTGGCCTTGAGCTTTGCCCTGGTCGGCAACTTCCTCGCGGTCACCCGTGTGATGCTGCACGAGGTGCTCAACTGGCACATCAGCGCAGCGCACCTGGTGGCCCGGGTCGGGCGCATTGCCGATGACATTCCCGAGGAAGAAGACAGCCAGCGCGGGCTGGGGCGGCTGGACAGCCTGTGGGAGCTGTTGCTGCGCTGTGCGGTGCTTTGGTATGCCGGGTTTGCGCTGTGGACGGTGCTTGTCTGAACTGACACGCTGGCTTCTTCGCGGGCTTGCCCGCTCCCACAGGTACTGCGCCGGCCTACGATTTGCGCGGCCCCTGTGGGAGCGGGCAAGCCCGCGAAGAGGCCCACGCAGGTGCCAGCACTTCAGTTACCAGCCAAACAACTCGCAAGCATTGCGGGTGCTGGCTTCAGCCAGCTCCGCGACATCCACACCCATCACCTGCGCCAGCGCCCCGGCAATTTCCGGCAGGTGCTCCGGGCTGTTCCTCACCCCTGGGTACATGACCGGCGCCATGTCCGGCGCATCGGTCTCCAGCACCACGCTGTCCAGCGGCAACCGCGCCAGGGTCTTGCGCAGCCGTAGGGCCTGCGGCCAGGTACCCGCACCGCCAAGCCCAAGCCGGAACCCCAGCTTGATGTATTCGCGGGCCTCTTCGTAACTGCCGGCAAACGCATGTATCACCCCCGCCCGCGCCGGCTTGTAGCGCTTGAGCGTGGCGATCACCTGGGCATGGCTGCGGCGCACGTGGAGCAGGGCGGGCAGTTCGAAGTCGCAGGCCATCTGCAGTTGCGCTTCGAACAGCGCCTGCTGGCGGGCCTTGTCCAGGTCTTCGAGGTAATAGTCCAGGCCAAACTCGCCTACGGCACATAGCCGTGGGTCGCCGTGCAGGCGCTCCAGCCATTCGCGCAGCTGCACCAGGTGCTCCGGGCGATGCTGGTCCAGGTAGATGGGGTGCAGGCCGAGCGCGGCGAACAGGTGCTGGTCGGCACAAGCCAGGTCCCACACCCGCTGGAAATTCGCCTGGTACACCCCCAGCACCACCATCCGCTCAACCCCTCGCGACATCGCGTTGGCCAGCAAGCGCGGGCGGTCGGCGTCGAAGTCGGCGAAGTCCAGATGGGTGTGGGTGTCGATCAGGCGCATGTTCAGGCCGCTGTAATGCGTTGCTTGAACGTTCGACCGACGGCATGCACGCCAGGTTCGTAGCGTTTGTCCTCGATCGCGGCCAGTGCCAGTTCCAGGGCGGTGGCGGCAATCAGGCCATGCTGCTGGGCCATGGCATTGACTGGCAGCGGCAGGAAGTCGAGCAGCTGGTTGTCGCCAAAGGTACCCAGTTGCAGCTGGCGCGAGTCGGCAGGGCGCGCTTGCAGGGTGTCGAACACCCCTTGCAACAGCACGTAGGAGGTAGTCACCAGGGCGTCCGGCAGGCCGCCAAGGTCGTCGATCAACTGCTGCATCAGGCGCTGGCCGCACTCACGGCTGAACGCTTCGCCCTGATAGCGGCGAACTTCGCCGGCATAGCCTTGCAGTGCTTCGTCGAAGCCGCCGGCACGTGCCTGGCTGACCGACAGCTCTGGGCGTGCGCCGATCAGTGCGATGCTGCGCGGGGCGGCGTTGAGCAGGCTGGCGGCCAGCTGGCGGCTGGCATCGCGGTCGTCGCTGATCACCGAGCAGAAGTGCGCAGGGTCCAGGCGGCGGTCGATGGCGATCACCGGCAGGCCTTTGTCCTGCAGTTCGCGGTAGCTGTCGTCCTCTGGCGGCAGGCAGCTGGCGACAAACAGTGCATCGCAACGGCGGGCGCGGAACAGCTGCTGCAACTGGCGCTCGCTGTCGGGCTGGTCGTCGCTGCTGGCGATCAGCAACTGGTAGCCGCGGGCGCGGGCACCTTGTTCGAGTTGCTTGGCGATGCGGGCGTAGCTGGGGTTCTCCAGATCCGGGAGAATGAAGCCCAGGGTGCGGGTATGCCGGCTGCGCAGGCCAGCGGCCTGCGGGTTGGGGGTGAAGCCGTGGGCCTCGACCACCGCGCGTACCCGCTCGACAGTGCTGTTGCTGATGCGCTGCTGTTCGGCCTTGCCATTGATGACGTAGCTGGCAGTGGTCACGGACACACCGGCCAGACGGGCGATATCGCTGAGTTTCACCGAATTTTCCTTGTTATTACCGGGGCTGGCTGTGAGCCCTGACCGGGTATTTTGACCCGGCGAGGGCGCCACGCGCAGACGACCATTGTCGCAATTGTCCGACAGGATGGGGCTTTTTCCTCGGCAGATTATCGAGTAACGTGGCCGCCTGGTCAGATTAATCGTTTCAGCTGCCTAATTTTCTGCCTCGGCTGCCATCCGTGCAAGGCTGTTGAACTGGCCGTTCATGTGAATTTCACAACAATACTCCAGTACCCGACCGGGAACTGCAAAAGGAGAAGGTCATGCTCGAGCTCGCCAAGGAGCAGATAGCCATGGGCCAGAAGGCCGCCGACAAGGCCGAGGCATTGCGCCTGCTGGCCGACCGGCTGGTCGCTGACGGCCTGGTCGCCGAGGGATACCTGCAAGGGCTGCAGGCCCGAGAGGCACAAGGCTCCACCTTCCTTGGGCAGGGCATCGCCATCCCCCATGGCACGCCGCAGACCCGAGACCTGGTGTACGCCACCGGCGTGCGCCTGTTGCAGTTTCCCGAGGGCGTGGACTGGGGCGATGGCCAGATGGTCTACCTTGCCATCGGCATTGCCGCCCGTTCCGATGAGCACCTGCGCCTGCTGCAACTGCTGACCCGCGCCCTGGGCGAGACCGACTTGGCCGAAGCATTGCGCCGCGCCGGCTCCGCCGAGGCGTTGCTGAAACTGTTGCAGGGCGCGCCACAGGAACTGGCGCTGGATGCACAACTGGTCGGCCTGAACCTGCCGGCCGAAGACTTCGATGAACTGGCCTGGCGCGGCGCCCGCCTGTTGCAGCGCGCCGACTGCGTCGACAGCGGTTTTGCCGCCGTGCTGCAGCAGGCCGAGCCGCTGCCGTTGGGCGAGGGCCTGTGGTGGCTGCACAGCGAGCGCCAGGTGCGCCAGCCGGGCCTGGCCTTCATCACCCCGCAGCAGCCGCTGCGTTACCGCGACCAACCGCTCAACGGCCTGTTCTGCCTGGCCAGCCTCGGTGCAGCCCACCAGGCCTTGCTCGAACGCCTGTGCGAAGTGCTGATCGAAGGCCGCGGGCAGATGCTCTACCAGGCCACCAGCAGCCGCGCGGTGCTGGAGGTGCTGGGCGGTGAGGCACCGGTGGACTGGCCCAGCGCGCGCGTGGTGCTGGCCAACCCGCATGGTTTGCACGCCCGGCCGGCAAAGGTATTGGCGCAGCTGGCCAAAGGTTTCGAGGGGGAAATACGTGTACGCCTGGTCGACAGCGCGCAGCCAGCGGTGTCGGTGAAGAGCCTGAGCAAGCTGCTCAGTCTCGGTGCCCGGCGTGGCCAGGCGCTGGAACTGGTGGCTGAGCCAGGCATCGCCGCCGATGCCTTGCCGGTGCTGCTGGCCGCCATCGAGCAAGGCCTGGGCGAAGAGGTGGAGCCACTGCCACAGAGCGCGGCGACCGTAGCAGGCGCAGCCGCCGAAGTGCTGCAAGCGCCCGCAGCCGGTAGCCGCATCCACGGCGTGGGTGCGGCGCCCGGCATTGCCAGTGGCCCGGCGCATGTGTGCGTCGAGCGTGAGTTCGACTACCCCCTGCGCGGCGAGTCCTGCGTCCTGGAGCGGCAGAAGCTGCGTGAAGCCGTGGCGACTGTCAATGGCGAGCTGCAGGCCTTGGTCCAGCGCAGCGACAAGGCCATTGGCGAAATCTTCGTCACCCATCAGGAAATGCTCGCCGACCCGGCTCTGACCGATGATGTCGAGCAGCGCCTGGGCCAGGGCGAGAGCGCCGCAGCCGCCTGGATGGCGGTGATCGAGGCGGCGGCGCGACAGCAGGAGTCGCTGCACGATGCCTTGCTCGCCGAACGTGCTGCTGACCTGCGTGACATCGGCCGCCGTGTGCTGGCGCAGTTGTGTGGTGTGCAAGCCCAGGCTGAACCCGAGCAACCCTACGTGCTGGTGATGACCGAAGTCGGCCCGTCCGATGTCGCCCGGCTGGACCCGAGCCGCGTAGCCGGTATCGTGACCGCCCAGGGTGGCGCCACCGCCCACAGCGCCATCGTCGCCCGTGCCCTGGGCATCCCGGCGGTAGTGGGCGCGGGGGCGTCGATACTGCTGTTGGACAGTGGCACGCCGTTGCTGCTCGATGGCCAGCGTGGCGTGGTCAGCGTGGCGCCGCCAGCGGATGAACTGCAACGGGCCCTGGCCGAGCGAGACCTGCGCGAGCAACGCTTGCAGGCCGCCTGGGCCAACCGCTTCGAGCCGGCGGTCACGCGTGATGGTCACGCGGTTGAGGTGTTTGCCAACATTGGCGAGAGCAACGGCATTGCCAAGGTAGTGGAGCAGGGCGCCGAAGGCGTGGGCCTGCTGCGCACCGAGCTGATTTTCATGGCTCACACCCAGGCCCCGGATGTGGCGACCCAGGAAGCCGAGTATCGCCGTGTGCTCGATGGCCTCGACGGGCGCCCGCTGGTGGTACGCACCCTTGATGTTGGCGGGGACAAGCCGCTGCCGTACTGGCCGATCGCCGCCGAGGAAAACCCGTTCCTCGGCGTGCGCGGCGTACGCCTGACCCTGCAGCGCCCGCAGGTGATGGAGGACCAGCTGCGCGCCTTGTTACGCGCGGCCGACCAGCGCCCTTTGCGCATCATGTTCCCGATGGTCGGGCAGGTGCATGAATGGCGCGAGGCGCGCGCCATGGTCGAGCGGCTGCGTGCCGAGATCCCGGTAGCCGACCTGCAGCTGGGCATCATGGTCGAAGTGCCCTCGGCGGCGCTGCTGGCACCCCAACTGGCGCGCGAGGTGGACTTCTTCAGCATTGGCACCAACGACCTGACCCAGTACACCCTGGCCATCGACCGTGGCCACCCCAGCCTCTCGGCCCAGGCCGACGGCCTGCACCCGGCGGTGCTCAGCCTGATCGACATGACCGTGCGCGCCGCCCATGCCCATGGCAAGTGGGTGGGCGTGTGCGGCGAACTGGCGGCCGACCCGCAGGCAGTGGCCGTGCTGCTGGGCCTGGACGTGGACGAACTCAGCGTCGCCGCGCGCAGCATTGCCGAAGTCAAGGCCCTGGTCCGCCAGGCCGATCACCAGACGGCCCGCGCCTTGGCGCGCGAGGCCCTGCAACAGGACAGCGCCGCAGCGGTTCGCGCGCTGGTGGAGCGTTACTGAATGGCCAAGATCCTCACCCTCACCCTGAACCCGGCGCTGGATATCACCATCGGCCTGGATACCCTGCGCCCGGGGCAGGTCAACCGCAGCCATGAGCAGCACAGCCACGCCGCGGGCAAGGGGCTGAACGTTGCCCAGGTACTGGCCGACCTGGGGCACAGCGTCACCGTTGGCGGCTTCCTCGGGCGTGACAACCTGCAGCCCTTCGAGGCGCTGATCGACTGGCGCGGCTTCGTCGACTGCTTTGTCCGCGTGCCGGGCGAAACCCGCAGCAACATCAAGCTGGTCGAGGATGATGGCCGTGTCACCGACATCAACGGCCAAGGCCCGGAAGTCGACGAAGCGGCACGTAGTGCATTGCTGCGGCGCCTGACGCAGATTGCCCCAGGCCACGACGCGGTGGTGGTGGCTGGCAGCCTGCCGCGCGGGATCAGTGCCGAGTGGTTCCGCCAGTTGCTCGAACAGCTCAAGGCGCAAGGCCTCAAGGTGGCCCTGGACAGCAGCGGCGAAGCCCTGCGTGCCGGCCTGCAGAGCTCGCCCTGGCTGGTCAAGCCCAATACCGAAGAGCTGGGCGAGGTGCTTGGCCTGGCTGTGGATGACCCGGCGCAGCAGCGCGCTGCTGCCGAGCGCCTGCTGGCCAGTGGCGTCGAACACGTGGTGGTGTCGGCGGGTGAGCAGGGCGTCAGCTGGTTTACCAATGGCCATGTCGTACATGCTTGCCCGCCCAAGGTGCAGGTTGCCAGCACGGTGGGCGCAGGTGATTCGCTGGTGGCAGGCATGGTCCACGGCTTGCTGCAGGGCGAAGCTCCGGCAAAGACCTTGACCCGCGCCACCGCGATCGCTGCACAGGCTGTTACCCAGGTTGGTTTCGGTATCCGTGACCGCGAGCAACTGGCGCGTCTTGAAGCCGCCGTGCAACTGACAGAACAACAAGAGGGTTGCCGATGAACATTGCCATTGTCACTGCCTGCCCCAACGGCCAGGTGTCGAGCCTGCTGAGCGCGCGCTTGCTGTCCGCCGCTGCACAGCGGCGCGGCTGGAGCACCAGCGTCGAAGTGCAGGATGCCGGCCACCCCGAGCGGCAACTGAGCGCCGCGCAGATCGCCGAGGCCGACTGGGTGCTGGTAGTCAGCACAGGCCCGGTGGACCTTGAGCGTTTCGTCGGCAAGCGTGTGTACCAGAGCACGCCGTCCCAGGCTTTGGCCGACCGCGAAGGCTTCCTCGATGAGGCAGCTTCCAAAGCCTGTCTGCTGGCCACGGTGCCAGGCCTTCTGGCCGAAACTGGCAGCGCTGGCGCACGCATCGTTGCCGTCACGGCCTGCCCGACTGGCGTTGCGCATACATTCATGGCTGCGGAAGCCTTGCAGCAGGCCGCGCAGCAACTCGGCTACCAGCTCACCGTCGAGACTCAGGGCTCGGTCGGTGCGCGCAACCCCTTGTCCGCCGAAGCCATCGCCGCAGCCGATGTAGTGCTGCTGGCCGCCGACATCGAAGTGCCCACCGCGCGTTTCGCCGGCAAGCGCATCTACCGTTGTGGCACCGGTATCGCCCTAAAGCAGGCCCGTGCCACCTTGGACAAGGCCTTGGCCGAAGCCAAGGTGGAAAACAGCAGCGATGCTGCAGCGGCGAGCACGCCAGCGAAGGGCGAGAAGACCGGGGTATACAAGCACCTGCTCACCGGCGTGTCGTTCATGCTGCCGATGGTGGTGGCTGGCGGCCTGCTGATTGCCCTGTCGTTCGTGTTCGGTATCGAGGCCTATAAAGAACCGGGCACCTTGCCGGCGGCGTTGATGCAGATCGGCGGTGAGGCTGCGTTCAAGCTGATGGTGCCGCTGCTGGCAGGCTATATCGCCTGGTCCATTGCCGACCGCCCGGGGCTGGCGCCCGGCATGATCGGTGGCCTGCTGGCCAGCACCCTGGGTGCCGGTTTCATCGGTGGTATCGTCGCCGGCTTCCTCGCCGGCTACAGCGCCAAGGCCATTGCCCGCTGGGCACGCCTGCCCAGCAGCCTGGAGGCACTCAAGCCGATCCTGATCATTCCGCTGCTGGCCAGCCTGTTCACCGGCCTGGTGATGATCTACGTGGTCGGCCAGCCGGTGGCGGCGATGCTGGAAGGGCTTACGCATTTTCTCGACAGCATGGGTACCACCAATGCCATCCTGCTGGGCCTGTTGCTGGGTGGCATGATGTGCGTCGACCTGGGTGGGCCGATCAACAAGGCGGCCTATGCCTTCTCGGTGGGGCTGCTGGCCTCGTCGAGCTATGCGCCGATGGCGGCGACCATGGCCGCCGGCATGGTGCCACCGATTGGCCTGGGTATCGCCAGCTTCCTGGCCCGACGCAAGTTCGCCCAGAGCGAGCGTGAAGCGGGCAAGGCTGCCCTGGCGCTGGGGCTGTGCTTCATCTCCGAAGGGGCTATCCCGTTTGCCGCCAAAGACCCGCTGCGGGTGATCCCGGCCAGCGTGGCCGGCGGGGCATTGACCGGGGCTTTGTCGATGTACTTCGGCTGCAAGCTGATGGCGCCGCATGGCGGCCTGTTCGTGCTGCTGATCCCCAATGCGATCAACCATGCGCTGCTGTACTTGTTGGCGATCGTGGCGGGCAGCCTGCTGACGGCGGTGGTGTATGCGGTGATCAAGAAGAGCGAGCGGGTGGAGTTGGCGGTAGCGCCGGTGAAGGGTTAGAGATTTCAGCGGGCCTTACTGGCCTCTTCGCGGGCACGCCCGCTCCCACAGGTACTGCATGATCCTGAAGCTTGCAGTGACCCTGTGGGAGCGGGCGTGCCCGCGAAGAGGCCGGAACAGGTCACCGCCGATGCTTCTGCCGCAACGGCACCAGCAGCTCACCCAGCCCGTTGTGATCGATCTCGTGCATCAGCGCCAGCAACCCACCCAATTCCCCCGCCGGCAAACCCTTGCGCGCAAACCAGGCCAGGTAATCCCCCGGCAGGTCGGCAATGATTCGTCCCTGGTACTTGCCAAACGGCATGGTGCGGGTCACCAGCAGTTCGAGGGTTTCCGGCTTCATCATCGGCGCACCTGGCTGTCGAAAAGCGCCGACCATACTGCAATCTGCACGAAGGCCCAAGCGGCAATCATGCAGAACGCCGTGTCCAACCTTTACCGGTATATTTATATCTAATTGATTTTAAATGATTTTATAGATGGGGCTCGCTTGGCACGAAGGCTGCTCCCTTACAGATGACTATCACCTGCCAAGGAGTTTGTGCCATGAGCAATCCCAACAAAGACGTTATCGACGTGCTCAACGACCTGATCGAGTACAGCAAGGATGGCGAGAAAGGCTTCAAGGCCTCGGCCGATGATGTGAAGAACCCAGAACTGAAAGCGTTCTTCGTTCAACGTGCCGGTGAGTGTGCCAATGCGGCCGGTGAACTGCAGAGCGAGGTGCGTCGCCTGGGTGGTGACCCGGAAACCTCTACCAGCATCAGCGGTGACCTGCATCGGGGTTGGGTCAACCTCAAGGCGATGGTCACCGGCAAGGATGAGGAAGCGGTGCTGAACGAGGTGGAGCGGGGCGAAGACCATGCCCTGAAGGCCTATAAGGAAGCCCGCGAAAAACTGGTGAAGTTGGGCCGCACCGCCAGCGACCAGACCTACAACCTGGTAGAAAAACAGTTGCAAGGTGTGCAGCGCAACCATGACCAGGTCAGGGCCTTGCGCAACGCCGCACGCGCTCGTAGCTAGTCGGCAGGCCCCTCTACCCGGTTGCGGCCCTTGGCCTTGGCCCGGTAGAGCGCTTCGTCCGCAGCACCCAGCACTCTCGCCAGATCGTGCTGGGTGCCTGACAGGCCGATGCCGATGCTCACCGTTACCGAGTGGGCATCATCGGCAAACGGCGCCAGGGCCTCGACACTGGTGCGAATGCGCTCGGCCAGCAATTGTGCACCTGCCAGGTCGGTTTCCGGCAGCACCACTTGAAATTCCTCCCCACCGTAACGCGCAGCCAGATCGGCCGGGCGGCGTATGCACGCCTCGATGGTCTTTGCCACCTCGCGCAGGGCATGGTCGCCACCGGCATGCCCATGGCGCTGGTTGAACGCCTTGAAATGGTCCACATCCACCATCAGCACCGCCAGCGGCTTGCGGTTGCGCTGGGCACGCGCCCATTCCTGGCGCAGTACATGATCCAGGTGACGGCGATTGGCCAGGCCGGTCAGGCTGTCGGTAGCGGCCAGGGTCGCCAGGCCCTGTTCGGCTTCGTGGCGGCGGCGTAGTTCGCGGCCCAGCAGCAGGGTCAGCCAGAGAATGCCCACACACAATACACCGGTGGCGACGCTGACCAGGGTTGCAGTGCGGCGCCACGATTCGAACACGTCTTCGGCCGAATGCACGACCAGTACGATCAGCGGCAACTGCGCGACCCGGGCGAAGGTGTACATGCGCGGTTTGCCGTTGCGGCTGGAGCGGGCGGTGAAGCTGCCGCTCTGCTCGCTGAGAATGCGTTTGAAATTGGGCCGCTCGGCATAGTTGCTGCCAATGCGCGGGTCTTGTGCGCGGCTGGGCTGGCGAGCCAGCAATTGGCCGTCAGTGTTGAGCAGGTTGATGCTGCTGTCTTCTCCAATGTCCAGGCGCTGAAACAGCTCACTGAAGTACGACAGGCGCAGTGCACCCGCTGCCAGGCCGGTGAACTCGCCATTGGCGCCGGAGATACGCCGGCTGAAACTGATGCACCAGCCCAGGTCGCCGAGCCCGGCCTTGAACGGCGGCCCCACCAGCAGGCCGAGGTTGGCATTGTGCAGGTGCGCCTGGAATATCCCTGTGTCGCTGAAGTTGGCCTTGCGTGGCACGCTGCTGGTGGAAGCGCCCACCACATTGCCTTGCTTGTCCAGCCACAGCACATCACCGCGCTTGCGGTCGACGAAGGCTTCATTGAACAGCAGGCGTTGGCGAACCGGGCCGGGGATTTCCGGCAATTCCTTGCGCCCGACCGCCCAGATCAGGCCCTGCAGCGACTGGTCGTAGAGTTCGACGTTGCGCAGGATGTCGCTTTCGATCAGCTGGACGATATTGTTGGACGAGCGAATTGCCGACAGCTCGACATTGTCGCGCTCGCGCGCCAGCAGATAACTGACGATGGCCACGATGGCGAGCACGGCAAGGCAACTGCCCAGGTTGAGGATCAGCTCGGGGTGCGACCTGTAGAGTGCGAAACGCGGTAATCGGGTGGTCATGCTCGCTACTGCGTGGGCAGGGCCATTCGCGGCGGCGACATTCTAGGGAAGCGGGGATTGTCGGACAAGATTTGTCCGACGGAATCACGCCGGGGCTGCTGCGCAGCCCATCGCTGGCAAGCCAGCTCCCACAATTACCGCACAAGGCTTGAGGTCTATGCGGGCGATGTGGGAGCTGGCTTGCCGGCGAAACGAGGGCGAAGCCCTCGCATCCGGTCCTGGATCAGAACACGTTCAACGGGTAATCCATGATCACGCGCAGTTCATCGTTGTCGCTGTTGCTGTCGATCGATGCATAGCCCTGGCTGCCACGGTGGGTGGCATAGCGCACCAGCACTGACAGGTCCTTCAGATCACCCTCCTGGAACACATACTTCACGTCCAGGTCGCGCTCCCAGTGCATGGCATTCTTGCCATCGGCACGGTAGTAGTCGTAGTGGGTGGTGTCCTGGACGGCTTTGGTCAGGTCGGCCTCACCGCGCGAGTACGACAGCACCGTGGTCAGGCCAGGGATGCCCACGCCAGCGAAGTCATAGTTGTACTGCAGCTTCCATGAGCGCTCGTTCGGAGCGTTGAAGTCCGAGTACATGCGCGAGTTGTCCAGGTAGATGCTGTCGCCCAGGTTGATGTAATCGAACGGCGTGTTGCCATTGACCCGCTGGTAGGCGGCGGTGACGCTGTGGAACCCGGCGTTGACGGTGAAATGCACGCTGTAGGTGTTGTTGTCGATCTTGCCCAGCAAGGCCTGGCCGGTGTCCTGGGTGTGGTAGAAGTGCACGCCCGGGTTCAGGCTTACCAGGTCGTTTACCGCATAGGTGTAGTCGAAATCGGCGTAGTACTGGTTCCAGATGTCCTTCAGCTCGGCCGCATACAGGTTGGCGGTGATGTCAGGGGTACCACTCCACGACGCGCCGGCCCAGTTCAGGTGCTTGCTCTTGTCATGCTCGCCCAGCGAACCGTAATAGGTGTCGATGCGGCGGTGGCCACTCTGGTTGTACGGCTTGGTGAAGCTCACCTGGCCGCCTTCGAGCAGCAGGCCGTCGATGCTGGTGTTGGTCAGGCTTACACCACGGAAGGTCTGCGGCAGCATGCGGGTTTCGCCGCCGGCGATCACTGGGTTGGTGAGGAACAGGTCACCGGCTTTGAGCTCGGTGTCGAACGCCTTGAGCTTGACTGCGGCACCGGCGGTGGAGAACGAGTGCGGGGCAGCACCCAGTTCGTCTTCGTTCTTTTGGTGAGTAGGCAGGATGCTGGTGCCAGCATGGCCGCCGCCACCGTCGAGCTTCAGGCCCAGCATGGCGTGGGCGTCCAGGCCAAAGCCGACCACACCTGGGGTGTAGCCCGACTCGAAGCGTGCAACCGCGCCCTGGCCCCACTCGCGGGTGTCGCGCACGCCGGCGTTGTGGTTGTCGCGGTTGAAGTAGGCATTACGGAAATGCAGGTTGAAGGACGAGCCTTCGATGAAGCCATCAGCCTTGTCTTCATCTGCCTGGGCGGCGAAAGGGATCGTTGCAGTCAACGCAATGAACAGCGGGGTAAAACGAAACGCGGAAGGCACCGTTACTAGCTCCTTGGGTCTGGCGGTGGGGCAGTTTTTATTTTCGAATGTGCGTCTTTTTTTTAAATGGACGTTACAGCTCGGCTGATAGTTGAAGCACATAAAAAAAGCCGCTGATCGGCAGCGGCTTTAAAAGGCTAACATATCGGCACCGGTGGTGCCCATGGCGTAGCCAAGGGAAAACGGGAGGAGCGAGAGCGCTTTATCAGCTGTCGGCATTGGCATCGACAGAGATCTTGGAAGCTGTCTGGTTTGCGTCTTTCGCGGTGTCTGCCTGTTGCGCGGCTACGGTTTCGCGGGCCTCTTGGTGGACCGCGGCGAACTCGGCATTACGGGTGACGAAAGCCTTGGATTCTTCAGCCATGGCCAGGGGCGACAACAACAGGGAAGACAGGACGAAAACGCTGGCAATACCCATACTGTTGGACATTTGAAACTACCTTCTTGCGGTGCAAGTGCTAATGAGGACGGGGGTAAAGTTAGTCCTTTCATAGCTCTTGAAACAGAGCGAAGCGCGATAAGCACTGTTGCGTAAAAGGTAACTATCGCAGGAAAAGCAATTGGACTTTCGCCGCAAACCTGCATGCTAGAGGGCCTACGCGGTCTTTACTTTTGTGGGAGCGGCCTTGTGTCGCGAAAGGGGCGCGAAGCGGCCCCAGGTTCTGTGCCATGGCAGCATTTGTCGGGGCTGCTGCGCAGCCCTTTCGCGACACAAGGCCGCTCCCACATCGACCGCGACCTCCTGTCAGGCATGGGTGGGTAGCCTGATACCAAAGGTATTGGCCCCAGCGGCACTACGCACGAACACTTCCCCACCATGCATCAGCGCAATCGCCTTGACGATCGCCAACCCCAAACCATGGTTACCGCCGCCACTGTTGCTACGTGCCGCATCCACCCGGTAGAAGCGTTCGAACAGCAACGGTAGATGCTCATCGTCGATCGCCGGCCCCGGGTTGCTCACGGCGATGCTGACCTGCTCCGGCCCGGCATCGATCTGCACCTTGATCACCTGGTGCGGTGCGGTGTGTTGCACGGCGTTGTTCAGCAGGTTGATCAGCGCCCGGCGCAGTTGGGCCTTTTCGATGGGCGCCTGGGCATCGCCGCTCACGCTCACGCCGACCTGCGCGTCTTCGAGAATGTAGTCCAGGTAATCGAGGGTGGTCGCCACTTCCTCGGCCAGCGAGGCTTGGGTCAGGGCCGTGGCCTTGCTGCCTTGGTCGGCACTGGCCAGGAACAACATGTCGTTGATGATGCTGCGCAGGCGCTCCAGCTCCTCAAGGTTCGATTGCAGCACTTCGAAGTAGTGCTCGGCGCTGCGTCCGCGTGTCAGCGCCACCTGGGTCTGGCCGATCAGGTTGGTCAGCGGTGAGCGCAATTCGTGGGCGACGTCGGCGTTGAAGGCTTCGAGCCGTGTATAGGCTTGGCTGACTCGGTCCAGTGCGGCATTGAAGGCGCCGGCGAATTGGGCCAGCTCCGGTGCCAGGCTCTCAGTCTGCAGGCGCCCGTCCAGGCGCGGTGGCGCCAGCGCCTGGGCCTCAACGGACAACGCCAGCAGCGGGCGCAGGCCGATGCGCGCCACCCAGTAGCCCAGCAGCGAGGCCAGCAGCACGCCGAGCACCGCCAGCCCGACAATCGCTACCAGCAGGCTGTGCTGGGCCTGCCAGAAAGTTTCGGTGTCTATGCCGATCAGAAAGCGCAGCGGCGGCCGCTCGCCCAGGGCCGGCAATTCGCTGACCAGCACCTTGTAAGGGTAGGGCCGGTCGGGCAGGCGCAGGTCGCGCATGCCCTGCGCACCTTCGGCGAAGGCGCGGACCAGCTCGCTGGGGTGCCCGTATTCGTAGGCCGGGTTGCTGCTGACCACCCAGAAGCGAATACGCTTGTCCTCTTCACTGAGCAGGTTGAGCTTGTTGTTGATCTTGACCCAGTGCTCCGGTGTGCCGAAGCGGTTGAGGGTGGACTCGAGCACGCTGAAGCGCGCATCCAGCTCGGCCTGCGGCAACAGGTCGAGGCTGCGGTCGACCTGGCGGTACAGCGCCGAACCGATCAGCAGGAACACGCCCAGCGCAACCAGGATGAACAGCGCCGACAGGCGCAGTGCGATGGAATTACCCCGCACGGTTTTCCAGGACATAGCCCATGCCTCGGATGGTGTGCAGCAACTTGTTGTCGAAAGGCCCGTCGAGCTTGGCGCGCAGGCGCTTGATCGCCACTTCGACGACGTTGGCATCGCTGTCGAAATTGATGTCCCAGACCAGCTCGGCAATCGCCGTCTTCGACAGGATTTCACCTTGCCTGCGGGCCAGCACGCTGAGCAGCGAGAACTCCTTGGCCGTCAGCTCCAGGCGCTGGCCGGCGCGTGTGGCCTTGCGCGCCATCAGGTCTATCCACAGGTCACCTACCTGCACCTGCAGTGGTTCATGGTTGCTGCTACGGCGGGTCAGGGCTTGCAGGCGGGCGACCAGTTCGAGGAAGGAAAACGGCTTGCCCAGATAGTCGTCGGCACCCTCGCGCAGGCCATGGATACGGTCCTCGACCCGTTCACGGGCTGTCAGCATGATTACCGGTGTCTGCTTGCGCGCGCGCAGGGCGCGCAGCACGCCATAACCGTCCAGGCCTGGCAGCATCACATCCAGCACGATCACCGCGTAGTCACCTTCCAGGGCCAGGTGAAGGCCGTCGATGCCGTCCCGCGCAAGGTCGACGGTAAACCCCTGCTCGCTGAGGCCGCGATGGAGGTAGTCGGCGGTTTTTTCTTCGTCTTCGATGATCAGCACACGCATGGTCTTGTCCTAACTGGCACTGGGCGCCGCCGCACGGGCGGCCCGGCGGCGGTGGAACAGGCGCTCCAGGGCCAAGTATATGACCGGGGTGGTGAACAGCGTCAGCGCCTGGCTCACCAGCAGGCCGCCAACCACGGCGATGCCCAGTGGCTGGCGCAGTTCGGCGCCGGTGCCGAAGCCGAACATCAGCGGCACCGCGCCGAGCAAGGCGGCCAGGGTGGTCATGATGATCGGCCGGAAGCGCGTCAGGCAGGCCTGGTGGATCGCCTGCTTCGGGGTCAAGCCCTGGCGGCGTTGGGCTTCGAGGGCGAAGTCGATCAGCAGGATGCCGTTTTTCTTGACGATGCCGATCAGCAGCACCACGCCGATCAGCCCCATGATGCTGAAGTCCTGGCCCATGGCCCACAACAGGATCAGTGCGCCGAGGCCGGCCGAGGGCAGGGTGGAGATGATCGTCAGCGGGTGGACGAAGCTTTCGTACAGCACGCCGAGGATGATGTACACCGCCACCAGCGCTGCCAGGATCAGCCACGGCTGGCTCGACAGCGAGCTCTGGAAGGCCTGGGCCGCGCCCTGGAAGTTGCCGCTGATGGAGTCGGGCATGCCCAGTTCGCGCTGGGTGCGCTCGAGGATGGTCACGGCATCGCCCAAGGCCACGCCCGGGGCCAGGTTGAACGACAGGTTGGCCGCCGGGAACAGCCCGTCGTGGCTGATCGACAGCGGCCCGGTGCTGGGCGGTGCCACGTGGGCCACTGCCGACAGCGGCACCATCTCGTTGGTCAGCGGCGAGCGCAGGTAGAAGTAGTTGAGGCTTTCGGCCTTGCCGCGCTGGCGGGCATCCAGTTCGAGGATCACCTTGTACTGGTTGGTCTCGGTCTGGAATTCACTGATCTGCCGCTGGCCGAAGGCGTCGTACAACGCCTGGTCGACGTCGGTGGTGGTCAGGCCGAAACGTGCCGCGGCCTGGCGGTCGATATCGATGCGGGTGACGCTGGCACCCAATTGCAGGTCATTGGACAGGTCGCGAAACGCCGGGTTTTCCCGCAGGCGCTCGGTCAGGCGCTGGGTCCACAGGTTCAGTGCCATGCCGTCGTTGCTCTTGAGCACATACTGGTACTGGGTGCGCGACGGGCCGGAGCTTAGGTTGATGTCCTGGCCGGCACGCATGTACAGGACGATGCCCGGTACCTGGGCCAGCTTGGGCCGCAGCCGGTCGATCAGTTCGCTGGCCGATACATCGCGTTCGCCACGCGGCTTCAGGGCGATCCAGAAGCGGCCGTTGGCGATGGTCTGGTTGCTGCCGGTGACGCCCACCGAGTGGGAGAACGCGCGCACCGCCGGGTCGGCCTCGATGATTTTGGCCAGCGCCTGGTGCTTCTCGATCATTGACGGGTACGACACATCCGCCGCCGCCTCGCTGGTGCCGAGGATGAAGCCGGTGTCCTGCAGCGGGAAAAAGCCCTTTGGGATACCCACGTAACCGGCCACCGCCAGGGCCAGGGTCAGGCCGAACATGCCAAGGGTCAGGCGCTGGTGGGCGAGGGCGCGGTCCAGGCCCTTTTCGTACCACCCGACCAGCCGCTCCCCAAAGCCGCCCTTGTGCTCTCCGGGCGGGCGACGCATGAACAGTGCGCACAGGGTTGGCGCCAGGGTCAGCGAAACCACCACCGAAATCAGGATGGTGGCGGTGGCGGTAAGGGCGAACTCCTTGAACAGCCGGCCGACCACGCCGCCCATGAACAGCAGGGGGATGAACGCGGCGATCAGCGAAAAACTGATCGACACCACGGTGAAGCCGATTTCCCCGGCGCCCTTGAGCGCCGCTGTGCGGCTGTCGTCGCCGGCCTCCAGGTGGCGGTGGATGTTCTCTACCACGACGATGGCATCGTCGACCACGAAGCCCACCGAGATGACGATGGCTACCAGCGTCAGGTTGTTCAGGCTGAAGCCGAAGATGTACATCAGCGCGCAACTGGCGATCAGCGATACGCCGAGCACGCTGGACACCACCAGGGTCGCAGACCACTGGCGCAGGAACAGCGCCATTACCCCGATCACCAGGGCCACGGCGATCATCAGGGTCAGCTCCACTTCATGCAGCGAGGCGCGGATGGTCTGGGTTCGGTCCTGCAGCACTGACACTTCGACCGAGGCCGGCAGCATCTCCTGCAGCTTGGGCAGGGCAGCCAGAACCCGGTCCACGGTATCGACGATGTTGGCGCCAGGCTGGCGGAAAATCACCAGGTTCAGCCCGGGTTGGTCGCCGGACCAGGCTTTGACGTAGGCGTTCTCGGCGCCATTGATCACCTTGGCCACGTCCTTCAGATGCACCGGTGCACCGTCACGGTAGGAGACGATCAGCTGGGCGTAGTCGTCGGGGTGGAACAACTGGTCGTTGGCGGCGATGGTCGACACGCTGTGTTCGCCGTACAGCGCGCCCTTGGCCAGGTTCAGGCTGGTCTGTTGGATGGCTTGGCGCAGGTCGGCCAGGGTCAGGCCGATGGCGGCCAGTTTCTCGGGTTGCGCCTGCACGCGGATCGCCGGGCGTTGTTGCCCGGTGATGTTGATCAGGCCAACCCCGTCAATCTGGCTCAGTTGGCGAGCGAGCAGGGTTTCTGCGTAGTCGCTGAGGTCGTTGCCAGGCATCTGGCTGGAGCTGACCGTCAGCACCAGTACCGGGCTGTCGGCCGGGTTGACCTTGCGCCAGGTCGGCGGGTTGGGCAGGTCTTGCGGCAGGCGCGCAGTGGCGGTGTTGATGGCCGCCTGCACTTCCTGGGCGGCGGTGTCGATGTTCTTGTCGAGCGTGAACTGCAGGATCAGGTTGGTTGAGCCCAGTGCGCTGCTGCTGGTCATCTGGGTCATGCCGGGGATGGCGCTGAACTGCACTTCCAGCGGCGTGGCCACCGACGAGGCCATGGTTTCCGGGCTGGCGCCTGGCAGCTGGGCGGTGACCTGGATGGTCGGGAAGTCGGCTTCCGGCAGCGGTGCAACCGGCAAGCGCGGGAAGGCGATAGCCCCCAGCAGCACCAGGGCGAAGGTCAGCAGCAGGGTGGCGATGGGGTGATCGATGCACCAGGCCGAAACACCGTTGCACGTGTTCATGGCTGGCTCCGGCGGTCGGCTATTTCTGACGGCGCGGGGGCGTCGGGGGCCACCTCGACCCGCGAACCGGGCTTGAGCCGCGACTGGCCATCGAGCACCAGGCGCTCGCCCGGCTTGACCCCGGCGATGACGTTAAGCCCGCTGTCCTGGTACAGCACCTTGACCGGCACACTGGTGACCTTGTCACCGTCCAGGCGGTAGACGAAATGCCCGTCGACGCCGCGCTGTACCACTGGCGGTGGCACTACCAGGGCGTTTTCCTCCACGGCGGTGCGCAGGCGGATGGTGACCAACTGGCCCGGCCACAGGCGGCCGTCCTTGTTGTCGAACTCGGCTTTTACCCGCACGGTGCCGGTGGTGGCGGAGATCTGGTTGTCGATCAGTGCCAGGTGGCCTTCACCGAGCAGGCTGCGTTCGCCGTCGGCATCCATGTAGGCCTGAACCAGTGCCGGGGTGGGCGCCTTAAGCAGGCTTTGCAGGGTTGGCAGCATCTGCTGCGGCAGGGAGAATTCGACGGCGATCGGATCGATCTGGGTGACGCTGAACAGGCTGCGGGTATCGCTGGTACGCACCAGGTTGCCGGGGTCGACGTTGCGAATACCCACCCGGCCGGTCACTGGCGAGCGGATCTGCGTGTACGACAATTGCACCTCGGCATTTGTGATGGCCGCCCGGTTGCCCTTGACCGTGGCTTGCAGGCGGTTGACCAAGGCCTGCTGCTGGTCGAGGGTCTGCTTCGACACGCCGTCGTCGGTACTCAGCAGGCGGTAGCGCTGCAGGTCGACGTCAGCTACCTGGATCTGCGCCTGGCTCTGGCCGAGTTCGGCGCGGGCCTGGTCGAGGCTGGCCCGGATGGCTCGGTCGTCGAGGGTGGCCAGCAGGTCGCCTTCCTTCACCCACTGGCCTTCCTTGACCAGCACCTGGGTCAGTACCCCCTCCACTTGCGGCCGCACTTCGACGCTGTGCAGCGACAGCACCGAGCCGATGGCGCTGGCGTAGCGCGGCACGTCCTGCTGCACGACACTGACCACGCGCACCGGGATGGCGGTTTGCGCACGGGCGGCAGGTGCTGGCTGGCGCTGGCCGAACCAGATACCCGCTACCGCCAGGACCAGGAGCGCCAGGGCGGCGAGGATGACAGGGCGGGACGGACGTCGCATCGGCGTGGGCACCTTGGCCAGAGGGGATGGGAATGGTTGTCTGTATTCAAGCTTATAGCCCCCGAACCGGGTCGGCAGCGTGACCGCTGGCTGACAGCGCTGTCAGTTTTGCCTGCACCACCATCACACATCTGGCATGCGAACTGCGACCCCTGTGGGAGCGGGCATGCCCGCGAAGAATACAACGCGGTGGATGGCACCGGCTGCGCCGGTG
This sequence comes from Pseudomonas sp. B10(2017), assembly GCF_002113295.1. Taxonomy (NCBI): domain Bacteria; kingdom Pseudomonadati; phylum Pseudomonadota; class Gammaproteobacteria; order Pseudomonadales; family Pseudomonadaceae; genus Pseudomonas; species Pseudomonas sp. B10(2017). Next base: position 236,111 of record NZ_NEJU01000006.1, on the reverse strand, counting down.
TTCGCGGGCACGCCCGCTCCCACAGGGACCACAGCAGGCTTTGGTTCTTGAGCAAGGCAGTTGCCCTGCAAGGGCATAGTTAGAAGCTGATGAAGGCGTAATACACCGGGGGCTCGTTGGTGGTGCGCAAACCATGTTCCTGCAAACTCGCCACCAGCGCCGCGTCCTCCACATGCAGAGCCCACTGTGCCCGACCAACCTCTGGTACCTGGGCCAGGGCCGCGCTGAACGCGCCCATGTCTGGCAGATAGGCAGTAAACCCGTTGCCCTTGAGCGCACTGGTGGTCATGCCCAGCGCCTGGCACACCGCCACCTTGGCGGCGATGTCATCGCGGTCGGCCTGGCGCGAGGCCTGCACCAGCGCCTCCAGCCCGGCATCGACCAGTTGCGTGCCGTGAATCAGCTCCGGCCCCTGTTGCCAGGCTTCCGGCGGGCAGTCCTTGCTGCCTGGCCGCAGCGGGATATGCGGGTTTATTTCCACCGGGTAGATGCGACAGACCAGCGGGCGCTGGTCATAGATAGTGCACAGGTCGTTGTCGTCGAGGTTGCGGCAGCGCCCGGGGTTGAAGGCGGCAAAGGTCACCGATACGCGCGCCTCGCCTTCGCCACAGGGCACAGGGTGGGAACGACGCAGCACATGATCACGCTGTTCTACCGGCATGCCGGGGCCGTCTGCCACGAAAGCTTCGATCAGCACCACCACCTGGCCGTCGTTGTCCGCCCAGCGGCGCGCTTCCGCCAGGGTCAAGGGCACGTGGTGGCCGGTACAGCACTTGCCGCAGCCGGTACAGGCGAAACGCAGGCTGTCGGTCACTTGACCTCCGGGCTCCACTCGCTGACAAAGGCGCGCTGGTGCTGGCGGTCGTACAGGCACAGCTCGGTGCCGGTGCGCTGCTGCATGTGCTTCTGGGGGTAGACACCTTCGATCAGCAGGGCGCTCATGCCGATCTGGTCATCGAACTCGGCGGGCTTGCTTCGGGCGTGGGCATCCTTGAACTGGCTGGCGGCCAGGCAAGCCTTGAGCATCTGCTGGCGCTGCTCGTTCCAGGCCTGGCTGCTGGAGGCTTGGGCGATACCGCTGAAGAGGGCGCAACTGATCAGGATAGAGCTGAGAAACTTCATACGCGATTCCGGCAAGTTACTTGCGAGGGGCGCGAATTATGCCCGACTCGACCCCGGCGGTAAGCCGGGGAGTTTGTCTCCGAATATATCAACGCTCGGCGAACACCACAGCGCGCGCCGCCACCACCAGACAATCGGTCAGCTCCGGCGAGGAGAATTTGGTGAGGATGGCATTGGCCCCGGCCTGGGTCGCCTTTTCGCTGCTCATGGCGCTGTCCAGCGAGGTGTGCAGCAGTATGTAAAGGTGCTGGAAGTCGGGGGTTTCGCGTAGGGTTCGAGTGAAGGCGTAGCCGTCCATTTCGCTCATTTCGATGTCGGAGACGATCACGTTGATTTCCTGCGCGGTGCCTTGCAGTTCAAGCAACACGTTGATGGCGTCCTTGGCGCTGCGCGCGGTGTGGCATTCGATGCCGAGGTTGCGCAGGGTGTGCACCGACTGCTGCAGGGCCACCTGGCTGTCGTCCACCACCAGGATGTTGGCGGCGGCCAGCAGGCTGGCGTCTTCCTCGCTCAAGTTGCCGTGAGGCTGCTCGGGCACCGGCGGGGCGATGGCGTGGATGACTTTTTCGATGTCCAGCACCTGCACCAGGGTGTTGTCGACCCGGGTCACGCCGGTGATGAACGAGCGGCTGCCCGAGCCGTAGGGGGGTGGTTTGATGTCGGTGCTCAGGCAATGCACGATGCGGCTGACCGCTTGCACATGCAGGCCCTGGCGTGAGCGGCTGATCTCGGTGACGATCAGGCAGCCGCCGTCCGGGTCGGCCAGCGGCCGTTCGCCAATGGCCCGGGACAGGTCGATGACCGACAGCGAATTGCCGCGCAGGGTCGCCACGCCTTTCACGTGGGGATGCGATTCGGGCAGTTTGGTCAGCGGCGGGCAGGGGATTATCTCGCTGACCTTTAGCAGGTTGATTGCCATCAACTTGCCGCTGCGCAGGGTGAACAGCAGCAGGGACAGCGAATCCGCGCGGGCATTTTGCGTGGCCATGGTGACCTTCGTGGGGAACAGGGGATAACCGGTTATCGGCCTGTTCGGGCTTGGCTTTAGTCATTTTGCACCGAGCCAGGGAATGCTCCGGACCCTGTGGGCTTTAGCCGCGAACACCGGCGCAGCCGGTTCCATGCACCGCTTGGATTCTTCGCGGCTAAAGCCGCTCCCACAGGTATCAATCAGCGCAGACCCAGCCGACGGGCCAGGCGACTAAGGTTGGCGCGGTCCAGGCCGAGTTCCCGGGCAGCCGCTGCCCAGTTTTCTCCGTGCCGCTGCAGGCAGGCCTCGATCACCTGGCGCTGGTAGTTGTCGACAGCTTCACGCAGCCCCCCCTCGGGTAGCGGCGCTGCTGGCGAGGGCGCGGCAGGGGAGGGCGGGGTGCCGGGCGTTGCCGTTGCGCGCAGGTCCAGGTCGATGGCTTCCAGGGTGAGGATGCGTGGCCTGTCGGAATGTTGGCCCAGCGCCTTGAGCGCCGAGCGGCCGATCAGGTGTTCCAGTTCACGCACGTTGCCTGGCCAGTCGTAGGCCAGCAGCGCGGCCTGGGCCTCGCTGCTCAGGCGCAGGCTGTTCAGGCCCAGGCGCGATCGGTTCTGTTCGAGGAAATAGCCGGCCAGTAGCAGCACATCGCGCCCACGTTCGCGCAACGGCGGCACATGCAGCGGATATACGCTGAGGCGGTGGTAGAAGTCGGCGCGGAAATTGCCATTGCGTACTTCTGCTGCCAGGTCGCGGTTGGTGGCTGCTATCAGGCGCACATCCACCCGGTGTTCGCGGTCCGAGCCCAGGCGCTGCAACTGGCCGCTCTGCAGCACGCGCAACAGCTTGGCTTGCACCGTCAATGGCAGCTCACCGACTTCGTCGAGGAACAAGGTGCCGCCATTGGCCAGTTCGAACTTGCCGCGGCGCTCGCCATGGGCACCGGTGAAGGCACCGCGCACATGGCCGAACAGTTCGCTTTCCACCAGGGTATCGGGCAGGGCGGCACAGTTGAGGCTGACCAGCGGTTTGTCGGCGCGGTTGCTGGCCTGGTGCAGGGCCTGGGCCACCAACTCCTTGCCGACACCGGTTTCACCGGTGATAAGCACGGTCAGGTCGCTGCCACCGACCAGGCGGATTTCCTCCACCAGGCGCTTGTGCGCGGGGCTCTGACCAATCAGCTCTTTGTCCTGGCCGCTGGCCTGGCGGTAGATCTCCGCGCGGTGGTGTTCGTCTTCCGCGCGCAGGGCCAGGTGCTCGATGCGCTCGGCCACGGTGACCGTGGCGGCGGCCAGGCTGGCGAAGGCCTGCAGGGCACCCAGCTCCAGGCTCTGGAATTGCCCGGGGGTGAGGGCATCGAGGGTAACCAGGCCCCAAGGGCGCTCATCGACCATCAACGGGCAGCCCATGCAGTCATGTACTTCCAGGTTGGCATCGGGGGCGTTGACCAGGCCGTCGTAAGGGTCGGGCAGCTCCGAGTCGCTGGCGAAGCGGGTTGGTTCCGCGCTGCTGAGCAGTATCTGGAAGCGTGGGTGCTCGCTGACCCGGAAGCGCCGGCCCAGGGTATCGGGGCTCAGGCCGTCCACTGCCAGCGGCACCAGCCACTCGCCGTCCAGGCGCAGCAAAGCGGCGGCATCGCAGGGCAGTAGCCCACGCATGGCCTGCAACAGGCGGCGATAGCGCTCCTGGTCGGGCAGGTCGCGGGAAAGGTCGCTAACCAGGGGCAGCAGGGTGGTGAGCAGAGGCTTCGTGGTCATATGGACTCCTGTGAGTCGATATGACTATACGTCGAAGTGGGTCGTTTTGACATGACCTGCGTCAACCCCCTGATTTTGCTGGAGATAAATGTTGGCACGATTGATGTAACAGCTCGAGCAGTCATTTGAAGCCACAGGCTCAGGAGTTGTTGCAATGCTCAATGCCGAACAACGTGCAATCATCAAGGCCACTGTCCCCCTGCTGGAAAGCGGTGGCGAAGCGCTGACCACTCACTTCTACAAGATGATGCTCAGCGAGTACCCGCAAGTGCGCCCGCTGTTCAATCAGGCCCACCAGGCCAGCGGTGACCAACCGCGCGCCCTGGCCAACGGCGTGCTGATGTATGCCCGCCACATCGACCAGCTGGAGCAGCTTGGCGGCCTTGTCGGCCAGATCATCAACAAGCACGTTGCCCTGCAGATTCTGCCGGAGCACTACCCGATCGTCGGCAGCTGCCTGCTGCGCGCCATCGAAGAAGTGCTGGGCAAGGAGATCGCCACCCCTGCGGTGATCGACGCCTGGGGCGCGGCCTATGGCCAGCTGGCCGATATCCTGATCGGCGCGGAAGAGAACCTCTATAAGCAGAAGGAAGAAGCCGAAGGCGGCTGGCGCGGTACCCGCGAATTCCGCCTGGTGCGCCGTGAGCAGGAAAGCAGCGAGATCGTTTCGTTCTACTTTGCCCCGGTGGATGGCGAGCCGGTGCTAAAGGCCGAGCCTGGCCAGTACATCGGCCTGAAGCTGGACATCGACGGCGCCGAGCAGCGCCGCAACTACTCCCTGTCTGCACTGTGCGACGGCAAGGAATACCGCATCAGCGTCAAGCGCGAGGCGGGTGGCAAGGTCTCCAACTACCTGCACGATGTGCTGGCGGTGGGCGATACCCTGCAGCTGTTCCCGCCGGCTGGCGATTTCACCCTGGCAGCGAGCGACAAGCCGCTGGTGCTGATCAGCGGTGGCGTGGGTATTACCCCGACTCTGCCAATGCTGCAGGCGGCACTGCAAACCCAGCGTGAGGTGCATTTCATTCACTGTGCCCGTAACGGCGCCGTGCATGCCTTCCGCGACTGGATCGACGAGCTGGCCAAGCGTTACCCGCAGCTCAAGCGCTTCTACTGCTATGCAGAGCCGCAGGGTGGTGCCGCCGCTGATGCCGTGGGCCTGCTGAGTGAGGACCTGCTCGGCGAATGGCTGCCGCAAGAGCGAGACGTGGATGCCTATTTCCTCGGGCCCAAGGGCTTCATGGCGGCGGTCAAGCGCCAGCTGAAAGGCCTGGGTGTGCCAGAGCAGCAGAGCCGCTACGAGTTCTTCGGGCCGGCGGCTGCGCTGGAGTGATGTAGTGCCTGCACCGGCCTCTTCGCGGGCCTGCCCGCGAAGAGGCCGGTGCAGGCTTGCAGAATAGTTATCCCGGCCGCTGGGCCGCACCTCAACTATCTCCCTATAAAGGAGAGATGAAAGCGGCTGTGCAGCTTTCATCTTTAATCTTCCTTTAATCACGGTATCCTTCACTCCCGGGTGTCGAGGGGCTTGCCCCTGCGCGGCACCCGGGCAGCCGCTTTTTTGCCGCCCGGCGTTGAACCGACGTCGTTGCGACCGGTCTCAGCCACACCGGATAGCCCTGCGCAGCGCTATCACGCCGCTTCCTCGGCACGCTCAAAGGCCCTGCCCAGCGTGTAGACTTGCGCCAGGCAGGCGGATCACGCTGCCACTATCCATCGAAGGAACCGGCAATGAACGAACAAACATCGCGCCTGAATCGGGAACGGCGCTTTCTGGTACTGTTGGGCCTGATCTGCATTTCGTTGATCGGCGGCGCCCTCTACATGCAGATAGTCCTGGGCGAGGCACCATGCCCGCTGTGCATCCTGCAACGTTATGCGCTGTTGTTCATCGCCGTGTTCGCCTTCATCGCCGCGGCGATGCCCGGGCGCCGTAGCCTGACCTTCTTCGAGGCACTGGTGGTACTCAGCGCCATTGGCGGAATCGTTGCGGCCGGCAACCATGTGTATATACTCGCCAACCCCATGGTCAGTTGCGGCATCGACACCCTGCAGCCGATCGTGGATGACCTGCCGCTCGCCAAGCTCTGGCCGCTGGTGTTCCAGGTCGACGGCTTCTGCAGCACGCCGTACCCGCCGATCCTCGGTCTGTCGCTGGCGCAATGGGCGCTGGTGGCGTTCGTCCTGACGGCCGTCCTGGTTCCGCTCGGCATCTACCGCAACCGACGCCAGGCTTAGACAAAAGTCCCGAATGGCATGGGGTCTTTTACGCCGCATGAGAAGAGGGAAAATTCGCTCACCGCTTGATCCAGATCAACCCAGAGGCCTTGCAGAATGCGGCTTTGGGGCCTATCAAGCGGGGTGCGACAAACTGTCGCGAAGTTGAATTTTTGAGCAGTATTGTTGCAGATTCTGTAAAGGACTGTTGCTCAATAAGTCATAGTCAAGGGTTGGCGACCTATCTACAATCGCCCCCAATTTCCGTTCGGCACTGCTTGCAAGTCGCAGGATTGAAGGAAGCCCCAGCGCTCCTTTTTGCTGACTTCGTCAAGTTTCGCCCAACGGCGATACCGGGCGGACCCCCCTCCGCGTTTTCCCGCACCAAATGGACTTGGTCTGAAGTACAGGCCTGTTGCCTACGAAACCATAAGCACCGCTAACCCGCTTGACGCCAAGGTCCTGCAGTCGGACCCCGGGCAGGAGCGAGTACGGGCGCGAAATGCCGCACTTGGCAGGACGAAGTGTTGGCTACCAAAACACAAATTGCATTGAAGCAAGCTGATCTAGAGGTCGTGAGATGAGTAAAAAGCGTTACCCCAGACTGTTTGGCATATTGCCCTTTTTAGGCATGCTTTTACTCAGTGGGTGCAACTGGACCCTGCTCGACCCGAAAGGTCAGGTCGGCATTGAGCAAAAGAACCTGATCCTGATCGCTACCGGCCTGATGCTGCTGGTGGTGATTCCTGTCATTATCATGACCGTGGTTTTCGCCTGGAAGTACCGTGCTTCCAACAAGGCTGCCACCTACACCCCTGACTGGTCGCACTCGACCAAGATCGAAGCCGCGGTGTGGATCATCCCGATCCTGATCATCATCGCCCTGGGCTACTTCACCTACCACTCCACCCACAAGCTGGACCCGTACCGTCCGCTGGATTCCGATGTGAAGCCGGTGCAGATCGACGTGGTCGCGCTGGACTGGAAGTGGCTGTTCATCTACCCGGAGCAGGGCATTGCCACGGTCAACAAGATCGTCTTCCCGGCTAACACTCCGGTCAACTTCCGCGTCACTTCCGACGCCGTGATGAACTCGTTCTTCATCCCGGGCCTGGGCGGCCAGATCTACGCCATGGCCGGCATGACCACCAAGCTGCACCTGATCGCCAACGAAAACGGCGAGTTCGACGGTATCAGCGCCAACTACAGCGGTGCTGGCTTCACCGGCATGAAATTCAAGGCTACTGCCACCTCTCAGGAAGACTTCGACAAGTGGGTCGCCGAGGTCAAGCAGTCGCCGAAGAAGCTGGACAAGGCCGAATACGAAGCCTTGGCCAAACCAAGCGAAAACAACCCAGTCGCGCTGTATAGCGAGGCTTCGCCTGACCAGTTCCAGCTGATCGTCGACAAGTACGAAGGCATGAACCGCGGTCGTCCGAGCCACGAAGAAGCAGGCAGCAAAGATCTGGCCACTACCAAGGGTGTGGAATCGAGTATGCAACCAGCTGCCGGTGCAGAGGAGTAAGAGATGTTCGGTAAACTAAGCCTGGAGGCGATACCCTATCACGAGCCGATAGTCATGGTGACGCTTGCCATGATCGCGCTCGGTGGTATCGCTGTCGTCGGTGCTATCACCTACTTCCGCAAGTGGACCTACTTGTGGAGCGAGTGGTTGACGACTGTCGACCACAAGAAAATCGGGGTGATGTACATCATCGTCGCGATGGTCATGCTGCTGCGCGGCTTTGCCGACGCCATCATGATGCGTACCCAGCTGGCTGCCGCTACCGGTGGCTCCGAAGGCTACCTGCCGCCTGAACACTATGACCAGATCTTCACCGCTCACGGTGTGATCATGATCATCTTCATGGCGATGCCGTTCTTCACCGGCCTGATGAACCTGGCGGTTCCTCTGCAGATCGGTGCACGTGACGTTGCCTTCCCGTTCCTGAACTCCCTGAGCTTCTACCTGCTGCTGGCAGGCGTGCTGCTGGTCAACATCTCGCTGGGCGTTGGTGAATTCGCCAAGACCGGCTGGGTTGCCTATCCGCCGCTCGCGGGCATTCAGTACAGCCCTGGGGTGGGTGTCGACTACTACATCTGGGCGCTACAGCTCTCAGGCCTGGGTACGACGCTTACCGGCGTGAACTTCCTCGTCACCGTGATGAAGATGCGCGCACCTGGCATGAAGCTGATGGACATGCCGATCTTCACCTGGACCTGCACCTGGGCCAACGTGCTGATCGTGGCTTCCTTCCCGATCCTGACCGCTGCACTCGCTCTGCTGACTGTTGACCGTTATCTGGACTTCCACATCTTCACCAACGAGCTTGGTGGGAACCCGATGATGTACGTCAACCTGTTCTGGGCGTGGGGTCACCCTGAGGTGTACATCCTGATCCTGCCGGCCTTCGGTGTGTTCTCGGAAGTTACCTCCACCTTCGCAGGCAAGCGTCTGTTCGGCCACCACTCGATGATCTACGCATCGGGCGCCATCGCCGTGCTGGGCTTCGCCGTATGGCTGCACCACTTCTTCACCATGGGTGCCGGCGCCAGCGTCAACACCTTCTTCGGCCTGGCGACGATGCTGATCTCCATTCCGACCGGTGTGAAGCTGTTCAACTGGCTGTTCACCATCTACCAGGGCCGTCTGCGCTTCACTGCGCCGATCATGTGGACCCTGGGCTTCATGATCACCTTCTCCATCGGTGGCATGACTGGTGTTCTGCTGGCTGTTCCAGGTGCTGACTTCGTGCTGCACAACAGCCTGTTCGTAATTGCTCACTTCCACAACGTGATCATCGGTGGTGCGGTATTCGGCTACATCGCCGGCTTCGCCTACTGGTTCCCGAAAGCCTTCGGTTTCACCCTGAACGAGAAGTGGGGCAAGGCTGCCTTCTGGTTCTGGATCTCGGGCTTCTACGTAGCGTTCATGCCGCTGTACGCCCTGGGCTTCATGGGCATGACCCGTCGTCTGAACCACTCCGACAACCCGCTGTGGGAACCCTACCTGTACGTAGCCGTTGTCGGCGCTGTGCTGATCCTGTTCGGTATCGCCTGCCAGCTGATCCAGCTGTACGTATCGGTTCGCGACCGCAACCAGAACCTGGACGTGACCGGCGACCCATGGGGCGGCCGTACCCTGGAATGGTCGACTTCGTCGCCACCTCCGTTCTACAACTTCGCCCACATGCCTGAGAAGGTTGGCCTGGATGCCTGGCACGAAGCCAAGGAAGCCGGCGTCGCCTACAAGCCTGCAGCCAAGTACGAAGCGATCCACATGCCGAGCAACACCTCCACCGGTTTGTTCATGGGCCTGTTCCTGACCGTCTTCGGCTTCGCCTTCATCTGGCACATCTGGTGGCTGGTTGGCGCGAGCCTGGTTGCAACCATCGCTGTCTTCGTTCGCCACGCTGCGCGTGACGACCAGGGCTACATGGTTCCGGCCGAAGAAGTGGCGCGCATCGAAGGCGAGCGCATGAAAGCGCTGGCCAAAGCAGGTGCTCTGCCTGCCGGCGCACGTGTCGAATCGTTTGAGCGGGTGTAATCAATGTCCAGTCAAGTAATGCACGGTGCTGCTCATGGTCACGACCATGGGCATGACGACCACCACCACGACTCGGGCCAGATGACCGTACTCGGTTTCTGGCTGTACCTGATGACCGACTGCATCCTGTTTGCGTCGCTCTTCGCCACCTACGCGGTGCTGTCCGGCAGTTTTGCCGGCGGCCCGTCGGGTCATGACATCTTCCAGCTCGATTTCGTAGCTGTTGAAACGCTGTTCCTGCTGCTGTCCTCGATCACCTTCGGCTTCGCCATGCTGAAGATGTTCGATGGCAAGAAAGCTGGCGTACTGGGCTGGTTGGCTGTGACCTTCCTGTTCGGTGCAGGCTTCATCGCGATGGAAATCTACGAATTCCATCACCTGATCGCCGAAGGCTTCGGCCCGCAGCGCAGTGGCTTCCTGTCGGGCTTCTTCGCCCTGGTAGGTACCCACGGTCTGCACGTGACCGCCGGCCTGATCTGGATGGCGATCATGATGTACCAGATCAACAAGCACGGCATCACGCCGACCGCCAAGACCCGCATGAGCTGCCTGAGCCTGTTCTGGCACTTCCTGGACGTGGTCTGGATCTGCGTATTCACCGTCGTCTACCTGCTGGGAGTTCTGTAATGGCTAACGCACACGACACTCATCACGAAGGTAACCACGGCAGCGTCAAGTCGTACATGATCGGCTTCATCCTGTCGATCATCCTGACTGCGATCCCGTTCGGCCTGGCCATGTCGCCAAGCCTGCCGAAGAACCTGACCGTTCTGATCATTGTTGCCATGGCCGTGATCCAGGTAGTAGTACACCTCGTGTACTTCCTGCACATGGACCGCTCGAAAGAGCAACGCAACAACGTTTCGACGTTCCTGTTCACCACTCTGGTGATCGCTCTGCTTGTCGGCCTGTCGCTGTGGATCATGTTCAGCATCCACTTCGAAATGTTGGCCAAGTGAGGTAAGACTGCATGTCCGTTAAGCACTTTATCCAAATCACCAAACCGGGGATCATTTTCGGTAACGTGCTTTCCGTGGCAGGCGGTTTCTTCCTTGCCTCGAAGGGCCATGTGGATTTCGCCCTGTTCCTGGCGGTGGTGATCGGTACTTCGCTGGTGGTCGCGTCCGGATGCGTGTTCAACAACTGCATCGACCGTGACATCGACCACAAGATGGAGCGCACCAAGAACCGCGTCATGGTCCAGGGCGGCATGTCGCTGCCCCTCGCGCTGATCTACGCCACCCTGCTCGGGGTGGCGGGTTTCAGCCTGCTGTATGTCCAGGCCAACCCGCTGTCGGCGTTCTGTGCGCTGATCGGTTTCATCGTCTACGTCGGTTTCTACAGCCTTTGGCTGAAGCGTAAATCGGTGCACGGCACCTTGGTCGGCAGCCTGTCTGGTGCCATGCCTCCGGTGATCGGCTACTGCGCCGTGAGCAACAGCTTCGACCTGGCTGCGGTTACCCTGCTGGTGATGTTCAGCCTGTGGCAGATGCCGCACAGCTTTGCCATCGCGATCTTCCGCTTCAAGGATTACAGCGCTGCCAACATTCCGGTCCTGCCGGTGGCACGTGGCATCCTCGCGGCGAAGAAGCAGATCGTGCTGTACGTGCTGGCCTTCGTGCTCGCGACCCTGATGCTTACCCTCGGCGGTTACGCCGGCCTCGGCTACCTGGCCGTGGCAGCAGCCATGGGCCTGTACTGGCTGTACATGGCCTGGGGTGGCTACAAGGCCGAGGACGACAGCAAGTGGGCCCGCAAGGTGTTCGGCTTCTCCATCCTCACCGTCACTGCCCTGAGCGTGATGATGGGTGTGGACAGCCAGACCGCTGCGGATGTGCTGATGACATACGCACGCTGATACTGCTGCCTGTTTCACGAAAACCCCGGCCACTGTGCCGGGGTTTTTTTATGGTGTTTTCCTGGGTTCTGAGCGTAGTACGCTCACTGTGGGAGCAGGGTAACTCGCGAAGAAGCCGGCCCTGAAAACATAAAATTCATATTTTCAAAAAATACATCTGAAAAATTTTAAAAAAACAGGAAATTGTCATTTACATGGCTACCGTCTCGGCATTATCTTCTGATCCAGGCCGCCACATCGGCCAGCGTCGCTCGGACGGTTCCGGGCGCTTACGTACTCAGAGGAAGCCATGGCCAACCCAGGTTCGCCGCGCCGCTTTGCGCGCATCGATCGTCTCCCCCCTTACGTCTTCAATATCACTGCCGAACTCAAGATGGCTGCCCGCCGCCGTGGCGAGGACATCATCGACCTGAGCATGGGCAACCCCGACGGCGCCACCCCACCGCACATCGTCGAAAAGCTGGTGCAGGTCGCCCAACGTGAAGATACCCACGGCTACTCCACCTCTCGTGGCATCCCGCGCCTGCGTAGGGCCATCTCCAACTGGTACAAGGAACGCTACGAGGTCGAGATCGACCCGGAAAGTGAAGCCATCGTCACCATCGGCTCGAAGGAAGGCCTGGCGCACCTGATGCTGGCTACTCTCGACCAGGGCGACACGGTGCTGGTGCCCAACCCCAGCTACCCGATCCATATCTACGGGGCGGTGATCGCCGGAGCCCAGGTGCGTTCGGTGCCATTGGTGCCGGGAGTGGACTTCTTCAACGAACTCGAGCGGGCCATCCGCGAATCGATCCCCAAGCCGAAGATGATGATCCTCGGTTTCCCGTCCAACCCCACCGCGCAGTGCGTGGAGCTGGACTTCTTCGAGCGCGTGGTGGCCCTGGCCAAGCAGTATGGCGTGCTGGTGGTGCATGACCTGGCCTATGCCGACATCGTCTACGACGGCTGGAAAGCCCCGTCGATCATGCAGGTGCCGGGGGCCAAGGACATCGCGGTGGAGTTTTTCACCTTGTCCAAGAGCTACAACATGGCTGGCTGGCGGATCGGCTTCATGGTCGGCAACCCCGAGTTGGTCAGTGCCCTGGCGCGGATCAAGAGCTACCACGACTACGGCACCTTCACCCCGCTGCAGGTAGCCGCCATTGCAGCACTGGAAGGCGACCAGCAATGTGTGCGGGACATCGCCGAGCAATACCGCCAGCGCCGCAACCTGTTGGTGAAGGGGCTGCACGAGCTGGGTTGGATGGTCGAGAACCCCAAGGCCTCGATGTACGTGTGGGCGAAGATCCCGCCGCAGTATGCGCACCTGGGTTCGCTGGAGTTTGCCAAGAAGCTGCTGGCCGAGGCCAAGGTATGCGTATCGCCGGGGATCGGCTTTGGTGATTATGGTGATGACCATGTGCGCTTTGCCCTGATCGAGAACCAGGACCGTATTCGCCAGGCGATTCGCGGGATCCGGCAGATGTTCCGGGCTGATGGGGTGGCCCGCAAATAAGCTGTTGGGGCCGCAAAGCGGCCCCGACTGACTCAAAGGCGATTTTTCCACCTGCATCCCACCGATTGATCTACCTATTTTTCTGCACTCATTTCTCACCACAGAGACCCACAAATGAGTGTTTTCACCGCCTACTTCTGCGGTACCGGTTCCCACCGCTTCGACGACGCCAACCCCAACTTCTGGAATGGCGAGCTGGTCTCGACCCTGGCCAGCAATGACCAGGGCCGCGAGTTTGCACACTGGATAGCCGTTGACGGCCCCGGCAGCGGCAACCTTCAGGACGACAACCTTTTCGTCGAGCCTGGCGGTTACTTCAACTGGACCGGCCAGTTGTTCGGTCGCGGCTGGGAAGAGAACGTCAACCATGTGCTGCAGGTGATAAAAGGCGAGAGCAGCTGGCAGCGCACCAAATTGAGCGAAGAAGAATACGAGCGACTGAAGAGCGCCGGCGTACCTATTCCGGATGCGTCCTCCACGGCTTCGTGGTTCTGGCGCACCTATGACTACGGTGACAGACACCCGACTCCACAGGAGCTGCAGGAGCGCATCATCAAGCTGTTCCGCAAGTCGCGCTTGCCGACCCAGGTGAATCTGGTGGGCTGGAGCAGGGGAGGGATCAGCTGCCACATGCTGGCTAACGCAATGGTGCAGGACCCAGTATTGCGCCGGATACCGGTGAACATCTTTGCCATCGACCCGGTGCCAGGGATCGGCAATGTGCAAGCCGAGCGCGTGACACTGGCTGATAACGTCAGGGAGTATGTCGGCTTCTATTCGCGGGACGAGCGCTCCAAAGGTTTTGCCTGCGTGATTCCTTCCGTCGCGAAGGCGACGCGAATCTGCGTCTACCCGATGCCAGGCCGGCATGCCACGCTGGTGGGCAATGCCTCGGCGGATGGTGCGGGCAAGGGCAAGGTGCTGGCAGAGCCGGGACTGATCGTCCGACATTTTGCCGAAGTCTGCCTGACCCGCTGGGGCGTGCAGCTAGACAAGCGGCTGACCTTGGGCGATAGCCAGTTGATGGAGTATCACCAGCTCATGGCGGCGGCTGACAAGCAGTATCAGGCCATGCGCAGTAAGTCCTACACCGTACTCACCGAAGGTGAAAAGAACGATCGGCTGGTGCATTGCGGCGAAGCGCGTACGTACTTCAGCAAGGTGCAGGGCGACGACTACGATCCGAGCGCCGGCCTGGCTTTACAGCGTTGGGATGCTGCGACTTACAAGTCCATCTGTTAGCACTTGCGGGCGGCCGGATCAGCGGCACATTTTTTTGTATTGCCCCTCTATCCAGCCGCCCCCTCTTGGATTGAAAATGGCGCCGCGGGCCAGCCCCGATAACAACAACCTTCCCTCCGTGCCATCATGTCCGAATACAACCCTTGCCTTGACTGCGGCGCCTGCTGCGGGTACTTCCGTGTGTCCTTTTTCTGGGGCGAATGCCAGTCTGCCGGGGGCCTAGTGCCGGATGACCTGGTGGTGCAGATCAACCCCACGCGCGTTGCCATGATCGGCACCGATGCCAAGCCTTGCCGCTGTGTCAGCCTGCAGGGCGAAATCGGCCGAGAGGTGGCTTGCACCATCTACGCCAACCGTTCCAGCCCCTGCCGCGAGTTCGAGGCGTCGTGGGTGGGTGGGGTGCATAACCCCAGCTGCGACGATGCACGTGCCGCGTATGGCCTGCCACCGCTGACCCCGCCGGGGGCCAACGAGCCGCATTGGCCGGATGATGGGGCTGAGGTGGCCTGAACGTATTTCGTTAGCCTCTACCGGCCCTTTCGCGGGTGAACCCGCTCCCACAGGGATCGCGCCGCGCTCAAGGCTGGTGCAGTACCTGTGGGAGCAGGTTCACCCGCGAAAGGGCCATTAGCTGCAAGAAGATTGCGGACCTGAAACCAAATGCTTCTGGTTTCTTGGGATTGGGGGTTAACCTGCGAAATTGGCTAAGACACTGGTCAATGACAATGGTAGTGGGATTGAACCGCGGAGATTGAGTAATGGCCCGATCTGCCTGGCGGGCTGGCCAGTAGCGACTGACAGATGCATGCCGAAAGGTTTGTGGTGGTTGAGATCGGGCGCCGCGCGGGCGGCACTCGATTTCCGCACCACCACCCACCCCACATGAAGTTAAACTGTCATCTCCCCAGCAATGGACAGGAGATCCGGCGTGACCCCACCCCGCAGTTTCCCCAGTGACCTCTGCCTCGACAGCCCGCGTCTGCAATTGCGCCCCATGCGCCATGCCGATGCCGCGCAGTGGCTGGCTATCATGGCCGACCCCGAGGTCATGCGTTATTGGCACCATGCCCCCTGGCAAGACCTTGCCGAAGCCGAAAGCGCCCTGGCCGCCGACCGCGAAGCCTATGCCAATGGCGACCAGCTCAAGCTTGGCATGTACCGCCGTGACAACGGCGAACTGATCGGTATGGTCCAGCTGTTCAACATCGATGATGTATCCCGCCGTGGTGAAATCGGCTACTGCCTGGCCAGCGCGGTGCAGGGCAGAGGCTATATGGACGAAGCACTGACCTGCTTCATCGACTACCTCGCCCACACCCTGCACATGCGCCGCCTGGAAGGCGAGATCGATCCGCGTAACCAAGGTTCGGCACGTACTCTGGAGCGCCAGGGCTTCGTGCTGGAGGGCACATTGCGTGCGCGCTGGTGCGTTGCCGGCGAGTTGTCCGATTCAGGTATATATGGCCTTCTGCTAGAGCCCCCGGTTGCCTAGGAAGTAAATCTCTTGCCCGTTTTCTACCTGAGTTTCAGCTTGCTGCTGTACCTGCTCGCACTGTTCTTTGATGGCGCGCTAATGAGTGGCGACCGCCACATGCCCGCCCTGCAGATGCTGTTGTACGGGCCCTGGGGCATGCCCTTCGGTTTGTACCAGTGGTTTGCCAACCCGCTGCTGGCCCTGGCGGTCCTTGCCCATCGGCGCTTTCGCCGGATGGCATTGCTGGTCGGGCTTGTGGCTGTGTATCTGGCGGCCAGCAGCTTTGGAATTGACCGCCTGCCGGACAATCAGAGCTATGAGTTTCATGACCTGGCCGGTTTCGGTGCCGGTTTCTACCTGTGGCTGGCGGCGATGGTGGTGTTTTGCGTGGGCCAGGCCTGGCATTGCTGGAGGGCCCGCAGTACCGACGACATGCCGGGCTGGAGCTGGCTGGATGTGGTGTTGATCGCGGCGCTTGGCGTGGCGCTGTATGCGGCGACGCAGATGCCGTCGCTGCGCTTCGAGCCGGGCAAGGTGCTGATGCCGCCGGAACAGCCGCAGGCGCTGTGATACCCACAAGGAGGGGTTGATGACCAAGCATTACCTGACGGGCCTGGCATTGGCCTGTGTGCTGCCGCTGGCTTTGGCGGATGATTACACGCCGGGTTACGGGCAGTGCATGGACAAGGCGTCCAGCACCGTTGCCATGAGCGAGTGCATTCGGGCCGAGACGCAGTTGCAGGACCAGCGTTTGAACCGGGTGTACAAGCAATTGATGGGCAAGCTGGATGACGGGCAACAGAAGAGCCTGCGTGATGTACAGCGCAAGTGGCTTGCCTACCGCGATGGCAATTGCCGGTTCCATGTGCAGGCCAGTGGCGGGACCATGGCGCAGCTGGAAGGTGGGAGCTGTGTGATGGGCATGACCCGCGACCGGGCGGCGGAGCTGGAGCGGGTGCTCAGCCCTGGGCTGTGAGGTTTTCTGTACTGGCCCTATCGCCGGCAAGCCAGCTCCCAAAGGGAGCGCATACTCTGTCAGGCAGTGCAATACCTGTGGGAGCTGGCTTGTCGTGGCGACGAACCGCGGCGATGGGGCGCGAAGCGGCCCCCTTTTTACTTGGGTTCGCGCAACGCCCGGGCCCTGAGGTACTCGCGCACTTCCACCGCATCCCCGGCAAACTCGATACGCTCTGTTTTCGCTGCACGCTGGTAGGCATACATCGGGTCGTAATACTCGTTCAGCAACCCTTCGATCCAGCCCCGGTGCAGGTCTACCGAGCCGTCTCGCTGTTGTTCTTCCAGGGCCTGGCGCAGGATTTCCGACAGCCGCTGATAGCGCTCTCCCCCCAAGCGCTTGTAGATGTTGGCCATGCTCTGCAGCATGCGTTCGGCAAACAGCCGGGGGCCCTCTTCTGCACCATGTACACTCACGAACTCGGCGCTGAGATTGATCACGTAGTCACGCAGAATGCGTTCCACCCTGTTGGCGAAGCTGTCCTCCAGCCACACCAGCGGATACTGCTGCATGCCCTGGTACAGCTCCAGCGGCACCGTGCAACTGCCCACAATGCGGCCTTCATCCTCCAGCACGAACTGCTCGATGCCACGGGCGCGCTTCTTCAGCACGTCGATGGCCAACCTGTTTTCGAAGTCGATCTGCGCCGGCTGCGCAGTGGCGCGTTTGCCGAAGCTGGAACCACGGTGGTTGGCATGGCCTTCCAGGTCGAGCACGTTATCCAGCTGGTGCAGCACGTCGGTCTTGCCGGTGCCGGTCAGGCCGCCTACCAACACGAAATCGCATTGCTCCACTGCCTGCTCGGTGGTCTCCAGGAGGAAGGTACGCATGGCCTTGTAGCCACCTTTCACGCGCGGGTACTGGATACCCGCCTCATCGCGCAACCAGCCCTGCACGATCTGCGATCGCAGGCCGCCACGGAAGCAGTACAGGTAGCCTTCCGGGTGAGCCTTGGCGAACGCTGCCCAGGCCTCCAGGCGTGCCTGCTTGGTGGCGCCGCTGACCAATTGGTGGCCCAGGGCGATAGCGGCGGCCTGGCCCTGTTGCTTGTAGCAGGTGCCGACCCTCTGCCGCTCCTGGTCATTCATCAGCGGCAGGTTGACGGCACCGGGGAAGGCGCCCTTGGCAAATTCGACAGGTGCACGCATGTCCATCATCGGCACATCGTCGAGGAACAACTGGCGGAAGTCGGTGCAGTCGGGGCGCATCAGATCACCTCGACCGCGTGGCTCTGTCGCTCGACCAGCTTGCCGATCGGTGCCAGCTGCAGGCCCAGTTCGGCGGCCACCGCCAGGAATTCGCCTTCACCTTCCGGGGTAACCGCCACCAGCAGGCCGCCGCTGGTCTGCGGGTCGCACAGCAGGTGCTTCTGGTCGTCGCTCAGGGCGCCAATCTTGTGGCCGTAGCTGTCGAAGTTGCGCAGGGTACCGCCGGGGATGCAGCCCTCGGCCAGGTAGTGGTCGACACTGGGCAGGCGCGGGACGGCTGCATAGTCCAGGTGAGCGGTAAGGCCACTGCCTTCGGCCAGTTCCACCAGGTGGCCCAACAGGCCGAAACCGGTGACGTCGGTCATGGCCTTGACCCCGTCAAGCTTGCCGAAGCGGCTGCCGGGGGTATTGAGGGTGCACATCCAGTCGCGGGCCAGGCCCTGGTCCTGGGGGCGCAGCTTGGCCTTTTTCTCGGCGGTGGTGAGGATGCCGATACCCAGTGGCTTGGTCAGGTACAGGCGGCAGCCTGCGCTGGCGGTGTCGTTGCGCTTTAGGTGGCGCTTGCTGACCACGCCGGTGACGGCCAGGCCGAAGATCGGCTCGGGGGCGTCGATGGAGTGGCCGCCGGCCAGCGGGATGCCGGCTTCGGCGCATACCGCGCGGCCACCGCGGATCACTTCGCGGGCCACTTCCGGGGGCAGCACGTTGACTGGCCAGCCGAGGATGGCAATGGCCATCAGCGGGTCGCCGCCCATGGCGTAGATGTCGCTGATGGCGTTGGTGGCGGCGATGCGGCCGAAGTCGTACGGGTCATCGACGATCGGCATGAAGAAGTCGGTGGTCGAGACCACGCCGCGCTCGTCATCCAGCGCGTACACGGCGGCGTCGTCGCGCGAGGCGTTGCCCACCCACAGTTTCGGGTCCAGGGCCTGGGTGCCGCTTTCAGCGAGGATCACATCCAGCACCTTGGGGGATATCTTGCAGCCACAGCCGGCACCATGGCTGTACTGGGTCAGGCGAATCGGCTCGCTCATGTGCACCTCAGGGGGTCAATTTGATGCGCGATTGTAGCAAAGCTGGCCTTTGCGCCTGCGGCTCTTATAATTCCCGTCGTCGGCGCATAGGCCGACCTTTCCCCGCTATTGAACCGGAGAACACCCATGCTCAAACGCCCTCTGGCGCTCGCCGCCGGCCTCGTGCTGTCTTGCTGTGCCGCTGTTGCCCAGGCTGCCGACACCCTGCGGGTCAGCGCCATCCCTGACGAAGCACCGACGGAACTGCAGCGCAAGTTCAAGCCTTTGGGCGAGTACCTGGCCAAGCAGCTGGGCATGGAGGTGAAGTTCGTGCCCGTGGCCGATTACCCGGCGGTTGTCGAGTCGCTGGCTTCAAACCGCCTGGACCTGGCCTGGCTGGGGGGCTTCACCTTCGTACAGGTGCACCTGAAGGACCCTGCCGCCACGCCGCTGGTGCAGCGTGAACAGGATGCGCAGTTCACTTCCAAGTTCATTACCGCCAACCCCAGTGTGAAGAGCCTGGCCGACCTCAAGGGCAAGTCGTTTGCCTTCGGTTCCATCTCGTCCACCTCGGGCAGCCTGATGCCGCGTTACTTCATGCTCAAGCAGGAAAACATCAAGCCTGAAGACTACTTCGGCCGCGTTGCCTACTCCGGCGCCCACGATGCCACCGTGGCCTGGGTACAGGCTGGCAAGGTCGATGGCGGCGTGCTCAACGCCAGCGTGTGGCAAAAACTGGTGGATGCGGGCAAGGTCGATACCGCCAAGGTGAAGGTGTTCGCCACCACCCCGACCTACTTCGACTACAACTGGACCGTGCGCGGCAACATGGACCCGGCGCTGAAAGAGAAGATCAAGAAAGCCTTCCTCGACCTTAACCCGGCCAACCCGGAGCACAAGGCGATCCTCGACCTGCAGGCGGCCAGCCGCTTCATCGAGACCAAACCTGAGAACTACGTGGGCACCGAGCAGGCTGCGCGCGAGGCCGGCCTGCTCAAGTGACATCGACAGTGGCTTCCAACGTGGCTATCCAACTGCACGGGGCCGGGCTGCGCCATGGCCAGGTGCGTGCGCTTGATGCCGTGAGCCTGTGCATCGGCCAGGGCGAGCGTGTTGCCATCATCGGGCCTTCGGGGGCGGGCAAGTCCAGCTTGCTGCACCTGATGGCGACCGCCATCCAACCCAGCAGCGGGCGCCTGGAACTGCTCGGCGAACAGCCCTGGGCGCTGTCCGCCAGAGCCCGCCAGCGTCTGCGTGCGCGGGTCGGCCTGGTGCACCAGGCACCACCCTTGCCACCGCGCCAGCGGGTAGTGACGGCGGTGCTGGCCGGCCGACTGGGGCAGTGGGGTGTGCTGCGCGGCCTGCTCAACCTGCTGTACCCCAGTGATGTGCCGGGGGCGCGCCAAGCGCTGGCCGAGCTGGGCTTGGCGGACAAGCTGTTCGTGCAGTGCGGGCAGCTGTCCGGAGGCCAGTTGCAGCGGGTGGGTATTGCCCGGGCGCTGTACCAGCGGCCGCAGGTATTGCTGACCGACGAGCCGGTGTCGGCCATGGACCCGGTGCTGGCTGACCACAGCCTGGCCTTGCTCAACCGCCATGCACAGGCCAATGGCGTGACCCTGGTGGCGAGCCTGCATGCCGTGGACCTGGCGCTGGCGCATTTCCCGCGGGTGATTGGTATCCGCGAAGGGCAGGTGGCGTTCGACTGCCCGGCACAAGCGGTGACCGAGCAGTTGCTGGATGCGCTGTACGCCAACGAACAACTGGCCTCACCGCCAAGCCAGGGGCCGACGTTGACCGTGCAGATTCCGCGATGCTGAAGCTTGATGCCCGCGACCCGGCGCTGCTGCCGCGGTTGCTGCTGGCCCTGCTGGCGGTGGCGGTGCTATGGCCTGGCATCCGCTTGAGCGAACTGAACCCCGGGGTACTGCTGCAGGAAGAGAACCGCCAGCAGATCGCCAGTTTCACCAGTGCCTTCTGGCCACCGGCACACGATGCCGGTTTCCTGTCGCTGCTGTATGAAGCCACCCTGCAGACCCTGGCCGTAGCCACGGCCGGCATGGCGCTGGCGTTGCTGCTGGCGGTCCCTGCCGGGTTGCTGGCCAGCCGCGCCCTGTCGCTGCGCGCCGCCTCCCGTGGGGGCCGGGCCGGCTTGTGGTCGCGTCTGCTGCGCCTGCCGGTGCGCTGGTTGCTGATATTCCTGCGCAGCGTGCCGGAAATCGTCTGGGCGTTGCTGTTCGTTCGGGCCGTGGGGCTGGGGCCGACGGCGGGCGTACTGGCCATTGCCATCACCTACAGTGGCATGCTCGGCAAGGTCTACGCCGAGATCTTCGAGTCGGTCGACCAGCGCCCGGCCCATGCCTTGCTGCAGGCGGGTAGTGGCCGCCTGGCTGCGTTTCTCTACGGCATATTGCCAAGTGCGGTGTCCGAAGTGGTGTCCTACACCGTGTACCGCTGGGAGTGCGCGGTACGTGCCTCGGTGGTGATGGGCTTTGTCGGTGCTGGCGGGCTGGGGCAGCAGATCGACCTGTCGATGCGAATGTTCGCTGGGGCGGAAGTGGCCAGCATGCTGCTGACATTCCTGGTCCTGGTGATGCTGGCAGACTTGCTCAGCCGCTTCCTGCGCTGGAGGCTGGCATGAACCGGGTCATCAATTTGCTGGTGCTAGGCGCCATCGTGGCTGCGGTGATGGCCTCGTTCGCATACCTGGAGCTGGACTTGCAGGCGCTGGTCGGCAACGGCGGGCTGGGGCAGATGGGCGAATATGCCGGGCGTTTCCTGCACCCGGACCTGTCTGCTGGGCAACTGCGTGCGGTTGCGCACGGGGCGCTGGAGACCCTGGCCATGTCCGGCCTGGGCACCTTGTTGGCCATGCTGCTGGGCATGCTGTTGGCGCTGCCGGCCGCTGACCGGTTCGGTTGGCCGCTGCAGGCCTGTGCGCGGTTGTTGCTGAATGCCCTGCGGGCCATCCCGGAACTGGTGTGGGCCGCGCTGACGGTGCTGGCGGCCGGGCTTGGGCCGAATGCCGGTACCCTGGCCTTGGCGCTGCATACCGCTGGTGTGCTGGGGCGGCTGTTTGCCGAGGCGCTTGAGAATGCACCGCCGGAGCCGGCGGCGGCCATCCGCTTGCAGGGTGGTAGCCAGGTGGCGGCATTCTGCTTTGGCACGTTGCCCAATCTGTGGCCGCAGTTGCTGGCGTATAGCCTGTATCGGTGGGAGAACAATATCCGCATGGCCAGCGTGCTGGGGTTTGTCGGTGCGGGTGGGTTGGGGCAGATGCTGTACACCACCTTGAGCCTGTTCCAGGAGGCCCAAGCCAGTACCGTGATCATCGGGATGCTGGTACTGGTGTTACTGGTGGATGCATTGAGTGATGTGTTGCGCCAGCGCTATGTGCGGGCCTGATCGATAGCCGGGGCTGCAAAGCAGCCCCGGCTATCGATCAGGCACCACCAACTTCGGCACACTGCGCTTCCCGCTGCATCGACTCCAGGTTGCGTTCGATCGTCTCGCAAATGCTGTCCATCTGGATCTGGTGTTCACTGAGTCTGAACGGGCTCTGCAAATCCGTCCCGATCCGCTCGATGGCCAGCAGCATGAAGCCCACCACCGTCGAAGCCAGCGGCGTGAACCAGCCCAGCGATTCCACCAGCCCCACCGGTACGATCAGGCAGAACAGAGTGATGAACAGCCGCGGAAAGTACACGTAAGGGTAGGGCAGCGGCGTATTGGCGATCCGTTCCATGCCACCCTGGGCATTGGACAGGTCCACCAGCGTCGATTCCAGCCTTGCCAGGCGAATGCTGTCCAGCCGCCCGGCCTGGTACTCACGCGCCAGCAATGCCGCCGAACCACTCAAAATGTCGTTAGCGAAATTGTTCGAGCGGTTGCGCCGCTCGAATTCCGCAGGCGGGATGAACGCCATCAGTTCATCCGGGCAGCGCTCACCCTTCAAGTGTGCCGCCAGGCAGTTCACATAGGCGATATGCCTGCGCAGCAGGGTAGCCTTGACCGGGTTCAGGCCATCTTCCGGGTCATCGATCAGGGTCAGCGCCTGCCGTGCGAAGCTGCGCGAACTGTTCACCAACGCCCCCCACAAGGTGCGCGCTTCCCACCAGCGGTTGTAGGCGCTGCTGTTGCGAAAGCTCACCAGCACCACCAGCGCCGAGCCCAGCAAGGTCAGCGGAATCAGCGGCAGGGTGAACTTGCTGTTGAAGAACAGCATGAAATCGATGGTGACCAGCACATCCCAGATCAACAGCCAGAACAGCGACCAGCCGATGTAGCCGACGGTCTTCACGACCAGGCGGTACTTGCGGGTGATGATGTCTTTCACGCGGGGTACCTCGAAGCGCGGGTGATGCAGGATCGGACGTCGAGGGATGGGCATGGTTCGGTGTGGTTCGTCAGGGGTTGTTACCAGACGTGTTCACAGAAAGCCCGAGCGTGCGGCGCTCACCCAGTAGCGACGTCTGGCAGTGACGCTTGCAGGTCACTGCCGCCGTGATCCATACGGAGGTGGACGCCGAGCAGAAACTATTGCACCGGATCACTCACCGGCTTGGCAAAGATGGCCTTGAGTTCGCTGGTCATCGGGAACTCCAGGTTCAGGCCTTTAGGCGGAATCGGCTGTTCGAACCAGCGCTGGTAGATCCCGTTGATTTCCCCTGAGCTGTACAGCTCGCCCAGCGACGCGTTCACCAGGGCGAGGAACTGCGGGTCATCCTTGCGCACCATGCAGCTGTAGATTTCCCGTGATTGCTCTTCCCCGACCACCACCCAATTGTGCGGGTCGCGGGCCTTGGCGCGTTCGCCGTAGAGCAATGCATCGTCCATGTAGAACGCCGCCGCCCGACCGGACTGCAACATCTGGAAGGCCTCACCATGGTCCTTGGCGCTGATCACGTACATGTTCATCTTGTTATCGACGTTGTAGCTTTTCAGATAGCGTTCGTTGGTGGTGCCTGCGGTAGTCACCACATTCTTGCCGCGCAGGTCGGCGAAACTCTTGATCCCGCTGTCCTTGGCCGTCAGCAACTGGCCTTTGACATAGATGAACCCGTAGGAAAACGCCACCTGTTTCTGGCGCTCTGCGGTGACGCCGGTCGAGCCGCACTCCAGATCAACGGTACCGTTCTGCACCAGCGGAATGCGGGTTTGCGATGTCACCAGGTTGTATTTCACCCTGAGCTGGGGCAATGCCAGCTTCTGCTTTACCCGCTCGACGATCTTGTTGGCCAGGTCTACCGAGTAGCCCATGGGTTGTCCCGAGTGGTCGCCCACATAAGAGAACGGTACTGAAGCATCGCGATAGCCCAGGGTGATGCTGTTGGCTCTGGCAATCTTGCCCAGGGTAGGCCCCAGCGCTGCTTCGTCAGCATGGGCCTGGGTGCCTAGCAACAGGCCAAGGGTGCAGCCGATCAACGTGATTTTTCGCATTGTTATTCTCCGTTGTAGATGAGGGGATCAGAGACATGCTGCAGTACGGTTATTTCCACCAGCCGCACGGGCGGTGAAACCCTGCAGGTCGATGGAGGGGCGGCGTTGGCCGATCAGTTCACTCAGCAGACGTGCGCTGGCGCAGGCCAGGGTAAAGCCCAGAGCACCATGGCCAAGGTTCAGCCACAGGTTGCGATACGCCGTTGCGCCCAGCAGCGGCACGCCGCTAGGCGTGGCCGGACGCATGCCGGCCCATTCGATGGCGTAGTCATAATTGCCGGCATTGGCGAAGGTCTCGCGGGCCTGGCGCCTGAGCAAGGCCAGGCGCTTGGGGTCCAGCGTCGGATCGAAACCGACAATGTCGACCATCGCCGCCACCCGCAACTGCTCTCCGATCCGGGCGTAGACGATCTTGCGGTCGTAGTCGGTGATGCTCAGGTCCGGCGCCCGGTGCTGGGCGCCGATCGGTACTGTCAGGCTATAACCCTTGAGCGGATACAGCGGCAGGTCGATGCCTGGCAGTGCCAGCAACGCACTGCGATGGCCGGCCGCAATCACCAGGTGCTCCACCGGCAGCACTTCGTCGTCCAGTTCAATCGCATTCACCATGCCATGCGCATGGCGAATTCCGGACACCGCCTGGCCCAGACGAAACTTGCAGCGTCCCGACGCCTGCAAGCGCGCCGCCAGCTGCTGGCAAAAGCTGTAGCAATCGCCGACCTCTTCATCCGGGGTATAGATGGCGCCGACAAAGGGCGCCTCCATCAGCGCTGGGTCCAGACGGGCACAGTCGGCGTGCGATAGCACCTGTTGTTGCTGGGGCACGGCAAGGTTCTTGCGCGCATGCTCGAAGCTGCTGGCCTTGCGGAAGGTGACCAGCTTGCCGTTGCGCCGCCAGTTGAAACCACCCAGGCCGTCCTCCTCACGCCAGGCTTGCAAGGTCGACTGGCTCAGCAGGGCGAGGCGCAGCAGATGGCCGGCGTTGGCGCGGTTGACCGAGGAGCGGCAAGCACCAAGGAAGGCTGCCATCCAGCGCCACTGCGCACGATCGAAGCGCGGGCGCAATCGCAGCGGCGATTCACCGCGCAGCATCCAGCCAATGGCCTGCAATGGCACGCCGGCGTCGGCCAGGGGCGCCACGTAGCGATAGGACAGCTGGCCGCCGTTGGCGAAGCTGGTTTCACTGCCCAACGAATCGCGAGCCTCGATCAGCGTCACGTCAAAGCCGTCGCGTACCAGTGCATAAGCGGTTGACAGGCCAATGACGCCACCGCCGATGATGCATACATGCTGAGCCATGTCAGTCCTTGGTCGTGGTTGGAACGAGGCTGAGGTTAGGGCCAGGTGACAGGTGGCGAAAAATGAATAAAGATCGCTGAGCCATAAACAAAGGTTATGGACTTGCCATGCGCCTTCGCCATATCGAGATTTTCCAGGCCATCCGCCAGACCGGCTCGGTCAGCGGTGCCGCACAGTTGCTGCACGTTTCCCAACCTGCCGTGACCAAGGTTCTGCAGCACGCCGAGCAGCAACTGGGCTTTCCGTTGTTCCTGCGGGTGCGCGGCAAGCTGCAGCCCACACCCGAGGCGCTGGAGCTGGAGCGTGAGGTCGACAAGGTCACGGAGAGCCTGCAAGGGGTGCGACGCCTGGCGCAAAGCCTGCGTCGCGCGCCAGGCCACAGCCTGCGGATCGGTGCGACCCCGGCACTGGCCCTGTCGCTGCTGCCGCCGGCCATTCATGAATGGACCCAGCGGTACCCGGAAATCGCCTGCGAGCTGTCCAGCGCCCACAGTCGCGAACTGGTGCAGAACCTGTTGATGCGGGAGATCGACGTCGCCCTGACCCTGCAACCGCCAGATCACCCTGCGCTCAAGGCTCAGGCACTGGCCAGCGGGGTGTTGGTAGCGTTGGCGCCGGCAGGTTATTGGCCACAGGAAGATGAAGGCAAGCCGCTGTCGTTGATGGCATTGGCCGATGCGCCCTTGATCGGGCTGTCCAGCGCCGACCCGCTGTCGGTGCGCCTCGACAGCTACCTCAAGGCTGTGGAGCCGCCGCCACGGGTGAGCATTGCGGTGCAGACCTATTCACTGGCCAGGGCGATGGTCGAATCCGGTGCTGGGCTGGCCGTCATCGACCCCTTCACCGCCCTTGGCGCGGCGCCTGGGGTGACCGCTATTCGTCCGCTGGCCCCGGCGTTGCCGATCACCTTGTATGCGGTGACCCGCGTTGCCGAACCGTCAGCGCATACACTGAGCGAGCTGCTGACGATTTTCAGCAGCCGTGCCCAGGGGCAGCTGGATCGCTGGCGCTGATTGCAGATATGCCCGGAAAGCGCATCAATGTCAGCCCGGACTCTCATGGAACTGCACATAACTAATTGAATTAGCAGGGACATTGTGGGAGCGGGCGTGCCCGCGAACACCGGCGGAGCCGGTGCCATACACCGCGTTGGGCGTTTCGCGGGCTCGCCCGCTCCCACAAGGGAATATGACACGCTCTCGAACATTGTTCCCTGTGCGACAGCGCAGCCCAGATCGCAGGCGAAAAAAAACCGACCATAAGGTCGGTTTTTTTCGGATCTTGGTGCCCCGAGGGAGACTCGAACTCCCACTCCTTTCGAAAACGGATTTTGAATCCGCCGCGTCTACCAATTCCGCCATCAGGGCATGTGGCGCGCAGTATAGAGAGCCGCCGCTGGTCGGTCAATCGGCTTTCATGGTCAATTTTCACACATTGGGCTAAACTTCCCGGCCCTGCCGAACCGAACATTATCATGCGCGTCGCCGATTTTTCCTTCGAACTCCCCGATTCCCTGATCGCCCGCCACCCGTTGGCCGAGCGCCATGGCAGCCGTCTGCTGGTGCTCGATGGGCCAACCGGCGCGCTGGCGCACCGGCAATTCCCCGACCTGCTCGAGTACCTGCGCCCGGGTGACCTGATGGTGTTCAACAACACCCGGGTGATTCCGGCGCGCCTGTTCGGCCAGAAAGCTTCCGGCGGCAAGCTGGAAGTGCTGGTCGAGCGCGTCCTCGACAGCCACCGGGTGCTGGCGCATGTCCGTGCCAGCAAGGCGCCGAAGGAAGGCGCGGTGATCCTCATCGATGGCGGCGGCGAGGCCGAAATGGTCGCGCGCCATGACACGCTGTTCGAGCTGCGCTTCACCGAAGAAGTGCTGCCACTGCTCGACCGCGTCGGCCACATGCCGCTGCCGCCGTACATCGACCGCCCCGACGAGGGCGCTGACCGTGAGCGCTACCAGACCGTGTATGCCAAACGTGCCGGTGCGGTCGCCGCGCCCACCGCAGGCCTGCACTTCGACGAAGCGCTGCTGGAAAAGATCGCCGCCAAGGGCGTCGAGCGGGCTTTCGTCACCTTGCACGTGGGCGCGGGCACCTTCCAGCCGGTGCGGGTCGACAAGATCGAAGACCACCACATGCATAAAGAGTGGCTCGAAGTGGGCCAGGATGTGGTCGATGCCATCGAGGCCTGCCGCGCCCGTGGCGGCCGGGTGGTTGCGGTCGGCACCACCAGCGTGCGTTCGCTGGAGAGCGCCGCGCGCGATGGCGTGCTCAAGGCCTTCAGCGGCGACACCGACATCTTCATCTACCCGGGCCGGCCGTTCCATGTGGTCGACGCGCTGGTCACCAATTTCCACCTGCCGGAGTCCACGCTGCTGATGCTGGTCTCGGCCTTCGCCGGCTACCCCGAGACCATGGCCGCCTACGCGGCGGCGGTCGAGCAGGGGTACCGCTTCTTCAGTTACGGTGATGCCATGTTCATCACCCGCAATCCGGCGCCACGCGGGCCCGAGGATCAAGCATGAGTCGCACCTGTCGAATGTCCTTCGAACTGCTGGCCACCGACGGCAAGGCCCGTCGTGGCCGCATCACCTTCCCACGGGGCACCGTGGAAACCCCGGCGTTCATGCCGGTGGGCACCTATGGTACGGTCAAGGGCATGCTGCCGCGCGACATCGAGGCCATCGGCGCCGAGATGATCCTGGGCAACACCTTCCACCTGTGGCTGCGTCCGGGCACCGAGGTGATCAAGAAGCACAACGGCCTGCACGACTTCATGCAGTGGAAAGGCCCGATCCTCACCGACTCCGGTGGCTTCCAGGTGTTCAGCCTGGGCGCCATGCGCAAGATCAAGGAGGAGGGCGTGACCTTCGCCTCGCCGGTTGATGGCGCCAAGGTGTTCATGGGCCCGGAAGAGTCGATGCAGGTGCAGCGTGACCTGGGCTCGGACGTGGTGATGATCTTCGACGAGTGCACCCCGTACCCGGCGGAGCACGACGTGGCGCGCGCGTCCATGGAGCTGTCGCTGCGCTGGGCCCAGCGCTCGAAGAACGCCCACGCCGACAACACCGCGGCGCTGTTCGGTATCGTCCAGGGCGGCATGTACCAGGACCTGCGCATGCGCTCGCTGGAGGGCCTGGAAAACATCGGCTTCGACGGCCTGGCCATCGGCGGCCTGTCGGTGGGCGAACCCAAGCATGAAATGATCAAGGTGCTGGATTATCTGCCAGGCCAGATGCCTGCTGACAAACCTCGTTACCTTATGGGGGTAGGCAAACCGGAAGATCTCGTTGAGGGTGTGCGCCGCGGCGTCGACATGTTCGACTGCGTGATGCCGACGCGTAACGCGCGCAACGGTCATCTGTTCGTCGATACAGGGGTGATCAAGATCCGCAATGCGTTCCATCGCCACGATGATTCGCCGCTGGATCCGACCTGTGACTGCTACACCTGCACCAACTTCTCCCGCGCCTATCTCCATCACCTGGACAAGTGCGGCGAAATGCTGAGCAGCATGCTGAATACCATCCACAACTTGCGCCATTACCAGCGCTTGATGGCCGGTTTACGCGAGGCTATTCAACAGGGTAAATTGGCCGCCTTTGTCGACGCCTTCTACGCCAAGCGCGGGCTTCCTGTGCCGCCTTTGGACTGACTGTCCGCATCCATTATTAGAAAATTACATTAGGAGTGCCCAATGAGCTTCTTGATCCCCGCCGCATACGCGGACGCCGCAGCACCTGCCGCCGGCCCAGCCGGTACCGGCTTCGAGTGGATTTTCCTGGTCGGTTTCCTGGTCATCTTCTACCTGATGATCTGGCGCCCGCAGGCCAAGCGTGCAAAAGAGCAGAAGAACCTGCTGAGCAACTTGCAGAAGGGTGACGAAGTTGTCACCAACGGCGGCATCGCCGGCAAGATCGTCAAGGTTTCCGATGATTTCGTGGTACTGGAAGTTTCCGACAACGTCGAGCTGAAGTTCCAGAAGGGTGCCATCGCGGCCACCCTGCCAAAAGGTACGCTCAAGGCTATCTGAGTTACCGGTTTCATTTTTCCAGTCGGGGCGCGCAAAGCGCCCCGCGTCTTGAACGGGCGGCGTGATGCTGAACAAATACCCTCTGTGGAAATACGCACTGATCGTGCTGGTACTGGCGATCGGTTTTATTTATTCCGCTCCCAACCTCTACCCGGATGATCCGGCGGTACAGATCAGTGGTGCCAGTTCGGCGCTGCAGGTGAACCAGGCTGACCTCGACCGCGTCAGCAAGGCGCTGGGCGATGCCAAGATCGCTGTGAAGGGCGCTAGCCTGGGTGAGAAGGGCAGCGGGCTGATCCGCCTGACCAATCAGGAAGACCAGCTGCCAGCCAAGGATGTAGTGCGCAAGGCACTGGGCGATGATTACGTCGTGGCCCTGAACCTGGCCCAGACTACCCCGCAATGGCTGCGCAACCTGGGCGCAAGCCCGATGAAGCTGGGCCTGGACCTGTCCGGTGGTGTGCACTTCCTGCTGGAAGTGGACATGGACAAGGCCATGAACGCCCGCATGAAAGTCTACGAAGGCGAGGTCAAGACCTTGCTGCGCAAAGAGCGCATCCGCTACCGCAGCCTGCCTCAGCAGGATGGCGGTATCATGCTGGGCTTCGCTGACGATGCTACCCGCGAACAGGCCCGTGCCCTGATCCGCAAGAATTTCAACGACTTCGACCTGACCACCACCGAGCGCAACGAGCTCGCCGTGCTGCGTCTGGCGCTGACCCAGGCGAAAGTCGCCGAGATCCGCGAATACTCGATCAAGCAGAACCTCACTACCGTCCGCAACCGGGTCAACGAGCTGGGCGTGGCCGAGCCGCTGGTACAGCGCCAGGGCGCCAACCGCATCGTGGTCGAGCTGCCAGGCGTGCAGGACACTGCCGAAGCCAAGCGTATCCTGGGTAAAACCGCCAACCTGGAGTTCCGTTTCGGTGCAGAGCCGGGCGCGTCCAAGGCCACTACCGAGGTGTTCGAGTTCCGTGAAGGCGGCCGTTCCGCCGCGGTCGAGCGCGGCCTGATCATCACCGGTGACCAGGTAACCGACGCCCAGGCCAGCTTCGACGAGCAAGGTCGCCCGCAGGTGAACATCCGCCTCGATGGCCACGGTGGCGAGCTGATGACTCGCGCTACCCGCAGCAACGTCGGTCGCAGCATGGCGGTGATCTTCATCGAGCAGAAGCCGGTCACCCGCTACGTCAAGCAGACCGTCGACGGCGTCGAGAAGGACGTTGCCGTACAGAGCTTCCAGGAAGAGAAGAAGATCATCAGCCTGGCGACCATCCAGTCGCCGCTGGGCAGCCAGTTCCGCATCACCGGCCTGAACGGCCAGGGCGAATCGTCCGAACTGGCCCTGCTGCTGCGTGCCGGTGGCCTGGCTGCGCCAATGTACTTTGCTGAAGAACGCACCATCGGCCCAAGCCTGGGTGCTGACAACATCACCAAGGGTATTGATGCGTCGCTGTGGGGCATGCTGTTCGTCTCGCTGTTCATCATCGCCATCTACCGCGCCTTCGGTGTGATCGCCACCATTGCCCTTGCAGGCAACATGGTCCTGCTGCTGGCGCTGATGTCGCTGCTGGGCGCAACTCTGACCCTTCCGGGTATTGCCGGTATCGTGTTGACCATGGGTATGGCGGTGGACGCCAACGTGCTGATCTTCTCGCGTATCCGCGAAGAGCTGAACGCTGGCATGTCGGTGCAGCGCGCCATTCACGAAGGCTTCAATCGCGCCTATACCGCGATCATCGACGCCAACCTGACCAGCCTGCTGGTCGGCGGCATCCTGTTCGCCATGGGTACCGGCCCGGTCAAAGGCTTTGCGGTCACCATGTCCCTCGGGATTTTCACCTCGATGTTCACCGCCGTCATGGTGACCCGTGCAATGGTCAACCTGACCTGCGGCGGGCGTGACATCAAGAAGCTGTGGGTTTGAGGGAGCTGCGATGAAAACCATCAACTTCATGGGCGTGCGCAATGCCGCGTTCGCCGTTACCGTGCTCCTCACCGTGCTGGCGCTGTTCAGCTGGTGGCAGAAGGGCCTTAACTTCGGCCTGGACTTCACCGGCGGTACGCTGATCGAGCTGACCTACGAGCGCCCGGCCGATCTCAAGGCGGTGCGTGCCGAGCTGGTCAATTCCGGCTTCAACGAGGCGGTGGTGCAGAGCTTCGGCGCCACCACCGACCTGCTGGTGCGCATGCCGGGCGATGACCCGCAGCTGGGCAACAAGGTTGCCGAGGCCCTGCAGAAGGCTGGCGGCGACAACCCGGCCAAGGTCAAGCGTGTCGAGTTCGTTGGCCCGCAGGTGGGTGAAGAGCTGCGTGACCAGGGCGGCATGGGTATGCTCCTGGCCTTGGGCGGCATCCTCATCTACCTGGCATTCCGCTTCCAGTGGAAGTTCGCCGTGGGTGCGATCGTCTCGCTGATCCACGACGTGGTGGTGACCCTGGGTATCCTGTCGTTCTTCCAGATCACCTTCGACCTGACGGTACTGGCGGCGGTGCTGGCGATCATTGGCTACTCGCTGAACGACACCATCGTCGTGTTTGACCGGGTGCGCGAAAACTTCCGCGTCATGCGCAAGGCCTCGCTGATCGAGAACATCAACGTTTCCACTACCCAGACCCTGCTGCGTACCATCGCCACTTCGGTTTCCACCTTGTTGGCCATTGCCGCGCTGCTGTTCTTCGGTGGCGACAACCTGTTCGGCTTCTCGCTGGCCCTGTTCATCGGCGTCATGGCCGGTACCTATTCGTCGATCTATATCGCCAACGTGGTGCTGATCTGGCTGAACCTGAGCAGTGAAGACCTGATCCCGCCGGCCAAGACCGACGGTGTGGACGACCGTCCGTAAGGCGTGCTCTACGCCGTTTGGCGGCCCAAAAGGCGTGAGTGTTGAACTCGCGCCTTTTTTTTTACTCCAAGGCTGGGAGAAGGCGGGTCGGACCCGCGGGTTATGATCAGGAGGTTCATGTGAACAAATCAATGCTTGTGGGTGCGGTACTGGGTGCTGTCGGTGTGACTGCCGGAGGTGCTGTCGCGACCTACAGCTTGGTCAACAAGGGGCCTGAATATGCACAGGTCACCGACGTGCAACCGATCAAACAACAGGTAAAAACCCCCCGTGAGGTCTGCAAGGACGTCGCCGTGACGCGGCAGGCGCCGGTCAAGGACCAGCACCAGATCGCCGGTACCGTGGTGGGCGCCATTGCCGGTGGCCTGCTGGGTAACCAGATCGGTGGTGGTAGCGGCAAGAAGATCGCCACCGTGGCCGGTGCGGTCGGTGGTGGTTATGCCGGTAACAAGGTGCAGGAGGGCATGCAGGAGCGTGACACCTACACTACCACGCAAACCCGCTGCAATACGGTCAACGACATCAGCGAGAAAGTGGTGGGCTACAACGTGAAGTACACCATTGGCGA
Organism: Pseudomonas sp. B10(2017); assembly: GCF_002113295.1. Classification (NCBI taxonomy): domain Bacteria; kingdom Pseudomonadati; phylum Pseudomonadota; class Gammaproteobacteria; order Pseudomonadales; family Pseudomonadaceae; genus Pseudomonas; species Pseudomonas sp. B10(2017). The sequence continues at coordinate 203,015 of NZ_NEJU01000006.1, read as the reverse complement.
CAAGGTGGGGCAGGTGAAGATGGATCACGAGCCCGGGTCGACCATTCCGCTGGACAAGAATGGCAAGCTGATCCTGAGCGAAGCCGGGCAGTAATTTGAGTTGCCTGTACCGGCCTCTTCGCGGGTGAACCCGCTCCCACAGTGATCGCACAACCCTGTGGGAGCGGGTTCACCCGCGAAGAGGGCGGCACAGGCAATGCAAAACTGTCAGGCACAAAAAAAGCACCCCTAGGGGTGCTTTTTTGTTTGCCGGCAATCCGCGCTTAGCGCTTCATGTTCTCTGGCAGGTGCGGCTGGATAGCAGTCAGCACGGCCTTGAAGCACTTGATGTTGCCCGCAACGATATGGCCCTTGTCGAGGAAGTCATGGCCACCGTTGAAGTCGCTCACCAGTCCGCCCGCTTCCTGGATCAGCAGAACGCCGGCTGCCATGTCCCATTCGGACAGGCCCGACTCCCAGAAGGCGTCGAAACGGCCGGCGGCCACATAGGCCAGGTCCAGGCTGGCGGAGCCCGCGCGGCGGATGCCAGCGGTCTGGCCAGTCAGGGCGCGGAACATGCCCAGATAGTTGTCCAGGTCAGCCATCTGGCTGTCACGGAACGGGAAGCCGGTGCCCAGCAGGGCGCCTTCCAGGCTGGTGCGCGAGCTGACACGCAGGCGGCGGCCGTTGAGCTGGGCGCCACGGCCACGGCTGGCGGTGAATTCTTCCTGGCGAACCGGGTCGACGATCACGGCGTGCTCAAGGCGGCCACGGTATTTGCAGGCGATGCTGACCGCGAAGTGCGGGATACCACGCAGGAAGTTGGTGGTGCCATCCAGCGGGTCGATGATCCACAGGTAATCCTTGCCTTCTTCGCCGCTACCCGCGTGCAGGCCGGTTTCCTCGCCCTGGATGGAGTGGTTCGGGTAGGCCTTGCGCAGGGCGTTGACGATGCTCTGCTCGGCGGCGCGATCGACTTCGGAGACGTAATCCTTGGCCTCTTTCTCATCGACCTTGATGCTATCCAGGCGTTCGATGGAGCGGAAAATCAGTTCACTGGCGCTGCGAGCGGCGCGCAGGGCGATATTCAGCATAGGCTGCATGGGCGGGTCACCTGGAGATGTTAAAGAAGAAAGCCGATCATTCTAGCAGAAAACTTTGGCGGCAGAAGTGTCACATTTGCTTTCGTGGCGTTACGTCTGTCGGTTCTGTAAGATCGAAGGCCCTGATTCCTGCATCTGTGAGCACAACACCTTGCTGCAAAATATTCGTGTTGTTCTGGTCAATACCAGCCACCCCGGCAACATCGGCGGCGCTGCACGTGCCATGAAAAACATGGGCTTGTCGCGTCTGGTGCTGGTGCAGCCGAAAGAATTCCCCGCCGTGGATGCCAGTGCCCGAGCCTCGGGTGCCGACGATGTGCTGGACAACGCCCAGGTGGTCGACAGCCTCGAGCAGGCGCTGGTCGGCTGTAACCTGGTGATGGGCACCAGCGCTCGTGAGCGGAGCATCCCCTGGCCGCTGATCGGCCCGCGCGAGTGCGGTGCCAAGGCGGTGGAGCACGCCAACGGTGGCGAGGAAATCGCCCTGGTGTTCGGGCGTGAACACGCCGGCCTGACCAACGAAGAACTGCAGCGATGTCACTTCCACGTGCACATTCCCTCCAACCCCGACTTCAGCTCGTTGAACCTGGCCGCCGCTGTCCAGGTGCTCTCCTACGAGGTGCGCATGGCCTGGCTTGCCGCTGGTGCGGTGCCGGGCAAGGTCGAGAAGGTTGACGCCAGCGAGCTGGCGACCATGGACGAAATGGAGCTGTTCTACGACCACCTGGAAAAGACCCTGGTCGGTATCGGCTTTCTCGACCCCGAAAAGCCCAAGCACCTGATGCCGCGCCTGCGCCGGCTGTATGGGCGGGTGGCGGTCGAACGTTCGGAAATGAGCATTTTGCGCGGCATCCTCACCGAGACCCAGAAAGTGGTCCGGGGCGAGCCGCATAAACGGAAGGACTGACAGATGTTCGAACGCCTGCGTGAAGATATTCAAAGCGTATTCCACCGTGACCCTGCTGCGCGCAACGCCTTCGAGGTGCTGACCTGCTACCCGGGCATGCACGCCATCTGGCTGCATCGGCTGGGCAATGCCCTCTGGAAGCGTGATTTCAAGTGGCTGGCCCGCCTGGTGTCCAACTTCGGTCGCTGGCTGACCGGTATCGAGATCCACCCCGGCGCCACCATCGGCCGGCGCTTCTTCATCGACCACGGCATGGGCATCGTAATCGGCGAAACCGCCGAAATCGGCGACGATGTCACCCTTTACCAGGGCGTGACCCTGGGTGGTACCAGCTGGAACAAAGGCAAGCGCCACCCCACCCTGGAAAACGGCGTGGTGGTAGGGGCGGGGGCTAAGGTGCTGGGCCCGTTCACCGTCGGTGCCGGAGCCAAGATCGGTTCCAATGCGGTGGTGACCAAGGCAGTGCCAGCTGGCGCCACTGCGGTCGGCATCCCGGGGCGAATCATCGTCAAGAGCGAAGACAATGAGGTCGAGGCCAAGCGCAAGGCCATGGCCGAGAAGATCGGTTTCGACGCCTATGGTGTCAGTGGCGACATGCCCGACCCGGTGGCTCGTGCCATCGGCCAGATGCTCGACCACCTGCAGGCAGTCGACGAGCGGCTGGAGGGCATGTGCGGCGCCCTGACCAAGATGGGCAGCGATTACTGCGCCAAGGAACTGCCAGCCCTGCCGGAAGATGACTTCACGGAAGTTGCCCAGGTGGCTCAGCGCGACACTCAATCGCATTGATTGCGCCGCGCTGAAATCACGGTGACATACGGGGCGTGTGCTCACGCCCCCTGTCTGCTACAATCGCGCCCGCCTCCCTGATGCAAACCCGACTAAAGCACTAGGTCTAATAGTTGACTTAAATGCTCGGGAATCGCATACTCGCTCACATCCTGTAACTCCCGTGGTACCCAATAGCCATGCGACTGACTACCAAAGGCCGATACGCCGTGACCGCCATGCTCGACCTGGCGTTGCACGCGCAGCATGGGCCGGTGTCTTTGGCCGACATTTCCGAGCGCCAGGGCATTTCCCTCTCTTATCTGGAACAGCTGTTCGCCAAGCTGCGCCGCAGCAGCCTGGTCTCCAGCGTGCGTGGTCCAGGCGGTGGCTACCAGCTGTCGCGAGGCATGGAAACCATCCAGGTGGCCCAGGTCATCGACGCGGTCAACGAATCGGTCGATGCCACCCGTTGCCAGGGCCTCGGGGACTGCCATGCCGGTGACACCTGCCTGACCCACCACCTGTGGTGCGACCTCAGCCAGCAGATCCATGAATTCCTCAGCGGTATAAGCCTGGCCGACCTCGTCATGCGCCGTGAGGTGCAGGAAGTCGCCCAGCGCCAGGACCTGCGTCGTGTCGCAGGCCGAACCGCCCAGCTGGACAAGATTGAGACGTCCGCCGTCGATTGATCCCACCGGGACGACGAGCGACGCCACCGCCTGATAGGAGAGACAAATGAAGTTGCCGATCTACCTCGATTACTCCGCGACCACCCCGGTCGATCCACGCGTGGCCCAGAAGATGGCCGACTGCCTGCTGGTCGACGGGAACTTCGGTAACCCGGCTTCGCGCTCCCACGTCTTTGGCTGGAAAGCCGAGGAAGCGGTCGAGAACGGTCGTCGCCAGGTTGCCGAGCTGATCAACGCCGATCCGCGCGAAATCGTCTGGACCAGTGGTGCCACCGAGTCCGACAACCTCGCACTCAAGGGCGTCGCGCACTTCTATCAGACCAAGGGCAAGCACATCATCACCTCCAAGATCGAGCACAAGGCGGTCCTGGATACCGCTCGCCAGCTGGAGCGTGAAGGTTTCGAAGTCACCTACCTAGAGCCAGGCGAAGACGGCATCGTCACTCCGGCCATGGTCGAGGCGGCGCTGCGCGACGACACCATCCTGGTATCGCTGATGCACGTGAACAACGAAGTCGGCTCGATCAACGATATCGCCGCCATCGGTGAACTGACCCGCTCGCGAGGCGTGCTGTTCCACGTTGACGCCGCGCAGTCGGCCGGCAAGGTCGAAATCGACCTGCAGAAGCTGAAGGTCGACCTGATGTCGTTCTCGGCGCACAAAGTCTATGGCCCGAAAGGCATCGGCGCGCTGTACGTCAGCCGCAAGCCGCGTGTACGCCTGGAAGCCATCATTCACGGCGGTGGCCATGAACGCGGCATGCGTTCGGGCACCCTGCCGACCCACCAGATCGTCGGCATGGGCGAAGCCTTCGCTATCGCCAAGCAGGAAATGGCCGCAGAAAACGTGCGCATCAAGGCCCTGAGCGACCGCTTCTTCAAGCAGGTTTCGGACCTCGAAGAGCTTTACGTCAACGGCAGCAAGACTGCCCGCGTACCACACAACCTGAACCTGAGCTTCAACTACGTCGAAGGCGAATCGCTGCTGATGTCTCTGAAGGACATCGCCGTATCGTCCGGTTCGGCCTGCACCTCCGCGTCGCTCGAGCCGTCCTACGTACTGCGCGCCCTGGGCCGCAACGACGAGCTGGCGCACAGCTCGATCCGCTTCTCTTTCGGCCGCTTCACCACCGAAGAAGAAGTCGACTACGCCGCGCAGAAAGTCTGCGAGGCCGTCAACAAACTGCGTGAGCTGTCGCCGCTGTGGGACATGTACAAAGACGGCGTTGACATCTCCAAGATCGAGTGGGCCGCCCACTAAGCAGTCGCCGGCAAGAGCGGCTCCCTGATGAGGAAGGAATTGCACCATGGCATACAGTGAAAAGGTCATCGACCACTACGAAAACCCGCGCAACGTCGGCAAGATGAACGCCGAAGACCCGGACGTCGGTACCGGCATGGTCGGCGCCCCGGCCTGCGGTGATGTGATGCGCCTGCAAATCAAGGTCAACGAGCAGGGCGTGATCGAAGACGCCAAGTTCAAGACCTACGGCTGCGGTTCGGCCATCGCTTCCAGCTCCCTCGCCACCGAGTGGATGAAGGGCAAGACCCTGGACGAAGCCGAGACCATCAAGAACACCCAGCTGGCCGAAGAACTGGCGTTGCCGCCGGTCAAGATCCACTGCTCGGTACTCGCCGAAGATGCCATCAAGGCAGCCGTACGCGATTACAAGCAGAAGAAAGGCTTGATCTAAGTCGCCTGTTGCGAGGTAAGGAGTCCTGATGGCTATCAGCATGACAGAAGCCGCCGCCAACCACGTGCGGCGTTCCCTGGAAGGGCGCGGCAAGGGCGAAGGCATTCGCCTGGGCGTGCGCACCACCGGTTGCTCGGGCCTGGCCTACGTGCTGGAGTTCGTCGACGAGCTGGCGGACGAAGACCAGGTGTTCGAGAACCATGGCGTCAAGGTGATCATCGATCCCAAGAGCCTGGTCTACCTCGATGGCACCGAACTGGACTTCGTCAAGGAAGGGTTGAATGAAGGCTTCAAGTTCAACAACCCCAACGTGCGCGGTGAGTGTGGCTGCGGCGAAAGCTTCAACGTTTGAGGCTGGCTGTGGGTACTCCTTGTCATTTCGCATTGTTTGACCTCCAGCCAAGTTTCCGCCTGGATCTCGACAAGCTGGCCACTCGCTATCGCGAGCTGGCCCGCGAAGTCCATCCCGACCGCTTTGCCGACGCTTCCGAGCGCGAGCAGCGCGTGGCGCTGGAAAAGTCCGCGGCCCTCAACGACGCCTACCAGACACTGCGCAGTGCGCCGCGTCGCGCCCGCTACCTGCTGGCCATCGGCGGCCACGAAGTGCCTCAGGAGGTCACGGTCCACGACCCTGACTTCCTGTTGCAGCAGATGCAATGGCGTGAAGAGCTCGAAGAACTGCAGGACGAAGCCGACCTCGATGGCGTGGCTGTGTTCAAGAAGCGCCTGAAAGCCGCTCAGGACACGCTGAACGAGGACTTCGCCGCCTGCTGGGACGCCCCTGGCGAGCGTGACAAGGCCGAGCGCCTGATGCGCCGCATGCAGTTCCTCGACAAGCTCGCTCAAGAAGTGCGCCAACTGGAAGAGCGCCTCGACGATTAACCCGGTGCTGCCCGTGATGGCACCTAAGGTATTCAGATAAGCATGGCCCTACTGCAGATTGCCGAACCCGGTCAAAGCCCTCAGCCGCATCAGCGCCGCCTGGCGGTGGGGATCGACCTGGGTACCACCAACTCCCTGGTCGCCGCACTGCGCAGCGGCCGTAGCGAGCCCCTGCCCGACGCACAGGGCAACGTCATTCTGCCGTCCGCGGTGCGCTACCTCGAAGGGCGCAGCGAAGTGGGGCAGGCTGCGCGGGATGCCGCTTCCAGCGACCCGCTGAACACAGTGCTGTCGGTCAAGCGCCTGATGGGGCGCGGCCTGGCCGACGTCAAGCAACTGGGCGAGCAGCTGCCGTACCGCTTCGTTGGCGGTGAGTCGCACATGCCGTTCATCGACACAGTACAGGGGCCTAAAAGCCCGGTGGAAGTGTCCGCCGACATCCTCAAGGTGCTGCGCGAGCGTGCCGAAGCCACCCTGGGTGGTGAACTCGTCGGTGCCGTGATCACCGTGCCGGCCTATTTCGACGATGCCCAGCGCCAGGCCACCAAGGACGCTGCGCGCCTGGCCGGCCTGAACGTGCTGCGCCTGCTCAACGAGCCGACCGCCGCAGCCGTGGCCTATGGCCTGGACCAGAATGCCGAAGGCGTGGTGGCCATCTATGACCTGGGCGGCGGTACCTTCGACATTTCCATCCTGCGCCTGACTGCCGGCGTATTCGAAGTGCTGGCCACCGGTGGCGATACCGCCCTGGGTGGTGACGACTTCGACCACGCCATTGCTGGCTGGATCATCGAGCAGGCCGGGCTGTCGTCCGACCTGGACCCGGCCACCCAGCGCGCGTTGTTGCAGACTGCCTGCGCTGCCAAGGAAGCCCTGACCGACGCCGATGTGGTCAGCGTCAGCCATGGCACCTGGCAGGGCGAGCTGAGCCGCGCCGGCTTCGAAGCCATGATCGAGCCCATGGTTGCCCGCAGCCTCAAGGCCTGCCGCCGCGCCGTGCGTGACAGCGGTATCGAGCTGGAAGAAGTCAGCGCCGTGGTCATGGTCGGTGGCTCGACCCGCGTACCGCGTGTGCGTGAAGCTGTCGGCGCACTGTTCGGCCGCACTCCGCTGACCTCGATCGACCCCGACCAGGTGGTGGCCATCGGTGCCGCCATCCAGGCCGATACCTTGGCCGGCAACCGCCGCGAAGGTGGCGAACTGCTGCTGTTGGATGTCATCCCGCTGTCGCTTGGCCTCGAGACCATGGGCGGGCTGATGGAGAAGGTGATCCCGCGCAACACCACCATCCCGGTGGCGCGTGCTCAGGAGTTCACCACTTACAAAGATGGCCAGTCGGCCATGATGATCCACGTGCTGCAGGGCGAGCGCGAGCTGATCAGCGACTGCCGCTCGCTGGCGCGCTTCGAGCTGCGTGGCATCCCGGCCATGGTCGCCGGAGCGGCGAAAATCCGCGTCACCTTCCAGGTCGACGCCGACGGCCTGCTCAGCGTCGCCGCCCGCGAGCTGGGCTCGGGCGTGGAAGCCAGCATTCAGGTCAAGCCATCCTACGGCCTGACCGACGGCGAAATCGCCCGCATGCTCAAGGATTCCTTCGAACACGCAGGTTCCGACAAGCAGGCCCGCCAGCTGCGCGAGCACCAGGTGGACGGCGAGCGCCTGCTCGAAGCGGTACAGGGCGCCCTGGACGCCGACGGTGAGCGCCTGCTCAGCAGTGACGAGCGCGACGCCATCGAATTCCAGATGCAAGAACTACGTGATTTGCTGGCCGGCACCGATGGCGCAGCCATCGAGCAACAGACCAAGCGTCTGTCGCAGGTGACCGACGCATTTGCCGCCCGTCGCCTTGATTCGACGGTCAAAGCCGCACTGGCCGGGCGCAACCTGAATGAGATCGAGGAGTAACCGATGCCGCTGGTGACATTCCTGCCGCATGAGAAGTTCTGCCCCGAAGGGCTGACCGTGGAAGTCGAGACCGGGACCAACATCCTGGAGCTGGCCCACGACCATCACATCGAGATGGAAAGCGCCTGCGGCGGCGTCAAGGCCTGCACCACTTGCCACTGCATCGTGCGCAAGGGCTTCGACTCGCTCGAAGAAGCCGACGAACTGGAAGAGGACATGCTGGACAAGGCCTGGGGCCTGGAGGCTCAATCGCGCCTCGGCTGCCAGGTGGTCGTCGCTGACCAGGATCTGGTCATCGAGATCCCCAAGTATTCGCTCAACCACGCCGCCGAAGCGCCGCACTGAGGTTTGCCCCATGAGCCTGAAATGGATTGATGTACTTGAGATCGCCATCCAGCTTGCAGAAAGCAAGCCGGAAGTCGATCCTCGTTATGTGAATTTCGTCGATCTGCACCGCTGGGTGCTGGCGTTGCCAGAATTCAGCGACGATCCGTCACGCGGCGGTGAGAAAGTGCTCGAGGCCATCCAGGCGGCCTGGATCGAAGAAGCCGACTGAACGCGTCCTGCAGGTTAGGCAATCCCCTGGAACCCGCGTATAATTCGCGGGTTTAATTTTTCGCAACACTCATTTTTCTGGAGTTTTCCATGGCTGTTCAACGTACTTTCTCCATCATCAAGCCTGACGCCGTTGCCAAGAACGTCATCGGCGAGATCACCACTCGTTTCGAGAAAGCCGGCCTGCGCGTCGTCGCTTCGAAAATGAAGCAACTGTCCAAAGCCGAAGCCGAAGGCTTCTACGCCGAGCACAAAGAGCGCGGCTTCTTCGCTGACCTGGTTGCCTTCATGACTTCCGGCCCGGTCATCGTTCAGGTTCTGGAAGGCGAAAACGCCGTTCTGGCCAACCGCGAGCTGATGGGCGCCACCAACCCGAAAGAAGCTGCTGCCGGCACCATCCGTGCTGACTTCGCCGTTTCCATCGACGAAAACGCTGTTCACGGTTCCGACTCGGAAGCTTCGGCTGCCCGCGAAATCGCTTACTTCTTCTCCGCTACCGAGCTGTGCGACCGCATTCGCTAAGCGAAGCAGGTCTTGGGTGATTCCATGAGTGACATGACTGGCAAGATCAACCTGTTGGGCCTGACCCTGCAGGAAATGGAAAAATTCTTCGAGTCGATCGGAGAGAAGCGTTTTCGTGCCGGTCAGGTCATGAAATGGATTCACCACTTTGGCGTCGACGATTTCGCCGCCATGACCAATGTCGGCAAGGCCTTGCGCGAAAAGCTCGAGGCCGTTGCCGAGATTCGGGGCCCGGAAGTGGTCAGTGAAGACATTTCCGCCGACGGTACCCGCAAGTGGGTGGTCCGCGTTGCCTCCGGCAGCTGCGTCGAGACCGTCTACATCCCCACCGACGATCGCGGCACCCTGTGCGTGTCGTCGCAAGCCGGCTGTGCCCTGGACTGCAGCTTCTGCTCCACCGGCAAGCAAGGCTTCAACAGCAACCTCACCGCCGCCGAAGTGATCGGCCAGGTGTGGCTTGCCAACAAATCCTTCGGGACCGTTCCGGCCAAGATCGACCGCGCCATTACCAACGTGGTCATGATGGGCATGGGCGAACCCCTGCTGAATTTCGACAATGTCATCGCCGCCATGAAGATCATGATGGAAGATCTGGGCTATGGCATTTCCAAGCGTCGCGTCACACTGTCCACCTCGGGCGTGGTGCCGATGATCGACGAGCTGGCCAAGCACATCGACGTGTCGCTGGCCCTGTCGCTGCACGCACCGAACGACGAACTGCGCAACAAGCTGGTACCGATCAACAAGAAGTACCCGCTGAAGATGTTGCTGGAATCGTGCATGGGCTACATGTCCACCCTGGGTGGCAAGCGCGTGCTCACCATCGAGTACACCCTGCTCAAGGACGTAAACGACCAGCCTGAGCATGCTGCGCAAATGATCGAGCTGCTGCGCGACGTACCATGCAAGATCAACCTGATCCCGTTCAACCCGTTCCCGCACTCCGGCTACGAGCGGCCAAGCAACAACGCCATCCGCCGTTTCCAGGACCTGTTGCACCACGGTGGCTTCAACGTCACTACCCGCACCACCCGTGGTGATGACATCGACGCTGCCTGTGGTCAGCTGGTCGGCCAGGTCAACGACCGCACCCGCCGCAGCGAGCGCTACATCGCTGTGCGCCAGCTGTCCGCGGACGCCGAGCTGCAAGACAGCCCCGCCAGCCACTGACCGGGACCTTGCCCATGAGCCTGCGCGCCGCGCTGTCGATCCTTGCGCTTTCGCTGCTGGCCGGCTGCGTGTCGGGCGGTGCGGGCGACCCCCTGGCCAGCCGCCAGGGCAGGGCAGAGGCGGGGCGGGCCTATGTGCAGCTTGGGCTGGGTTATTTGCAACAGGGTTTGACCGAGCAGGCCAAGGCGCCGCTGGGCAAGGCCCTGGCCCTGGATGGCGGAGATGCCGACGCGCACGCCGCCCTGGCGCTGGTCTTCCAGGCCGAAGGCGAGCCGGCGCTGGCCGAAGCTCACTTTCGCAAGGCGCTGCACGCACGCGCGGGCGACACGCGAATTCGCAACAATTACGGCAGTTTCCTTTATGCTCAGGGGCGATTTGCCGAGGCCGAGCAGATGTTTCGCCTTGCCAGCGCCGATACCCTGTATCCTGAGCGCTCACGCGTGTACGAGAACCTGGGCCTGACCGCTCTGAAGCTCGAGCGCCGCGACCAGGCCCATGCGTATCTGCTGAAAGCTTTGCAACTCAACCAGCGGCAGCCGAAAGCCTTGCTGGAAATGGCTGAGTTGTCCTACGAAAACAGGCATTATGTGCCGGCCCGGGAATACTACGATCGTTTCAGCCAGTTGAGCGACCACGATGCCCGTAGCCTGCTGCTGGGCAGTCGCCTTGCCAGGGTATTCGACGAGCAGGGCACACTGGCCGAGCTGGGCCAGCAATTACAACGACTTTATCCCGGTACGCCGGAATATCAGCAATACCTGTCGGAGCAACGATGAAAGCCGCGCATCCCGAAGTAGCAGTAGCGCCTGGCCAGAACCCCGGTGAGCTTTTGCGTCAGGCCCGTGAGAACCGGGACTGGTCACAAGCCGAGGTGGCCCGCAAGCTCAACCTCACTGTCAGTTCGTTGAACCACGTGGAAACCGGCGCCTTCGACAAGCTGCCGGGGCATACCTTCGCCCGTGGTTATATCCGCGCCTATGCCAAGCTGATGGACCTGGACCAGGCTGCCCTGGTGGAGGCCTTCGACCGTTACACCGGCACCCACGCCAAAGGCAGCGACGTGCACTCGCTGGGCCGTATCGAAGAGCCGGTGCGGCTGTCTCACAATATCCTGCGCGGCGTCAGCCTGCTGCTGCTGGTAGCCGTGGTCGGTGGCGGCTTCGTCTGGTGGCAGGACCAGGGCAGCCTGCGTGGCAAGGACCTGGCCAAGATCGCCCTGGAGCACGTCGAAGTCGAAAGCGCCGACGGTACCACCCAGATTCACCCGCTCGATGAGCCTGAAGACCAGGCTGTCTCCGCTGGGCAGCAGCCCGAGAGCGCGCCGCTGCCGCTGGAGCAGGGCGCTGCCGAGCAGCCTGCCGCCGCCGAACAGGCACCGGCAAGCCCGGCACCTGCTGCTACCGCTGCCGCGGTGCCAAATCCAGCCCAGCAGGCGCCTGTGCCACCGGTCGCCAGCGCCCCTGCTGCAGCGCCTGCGCCGGTAGCACCGGTTGCCCCGGCTCCGGCCCCGGCGGCTGTTGCACCTGCTACGCCCGTAGCGGCCGTGGCCGCTGCCGAGCCTGTTGCCCCTGCCGTGGTGCCGACTGGCAGCGCCAAGGTCGCCATCCAGTTCGTCGCCGATTGCTGGACCCAGGTCACCGACGGCAACGGCAAGGTGCTGTTCAGCGCCATCAAGCGCAAGGGGGACAACCTCGAGCTGACCGGCAAGCCGCCGTTCTCGGTACGCCTGGGCTTTGCCCGTGGCGCCCAGGTCAGCTACAACGGCCAGGCCGTCGATGTTGCCCCGTTCACCAGTGGCGAGACAGCTCGCCTGAAGTTGGGACAGTAATCATGCACGGCGAATCTCCGATCAAACGTCGCGAATCCCGCAAAATCTGGGTCGGCAATGTACCGGTGGGTGGTGATGCCCCCATCGCGGTGCAGAGCATGACCAACACCGACACCAACGATGTTGCCGCCACCGTGGCGCAAATCCAGCGCCTGGTCGATGCCGGCGTGGACATCGTGCGCGTCTCGGTACCGGACATGGACGCCGCCGAGGCGTTCGGCCGCATCAAGCAGCAGGTCAGCGTGCCGCTGGTTGCCGATATTCACTTCGACTACAAGATCGCCCTGCGCGTGGCCGAACTGGGCGTCGACTGCCTGCGTATCAACCCGGGCAACATCGGCCGTGAAGACCGTGTGCGTGCGGTGGTCGATGCCGCCCGTGACCGGGGTATCCCGATTCGTATCGGCGTCAACGCCGGCTCGCTTGAAAAGGACCTGCAGAAGAAGTATGGCGAACCGACCCCGGCGGCGCTGGTCGAGTCGGCCCTGCGCCACGTCGAGCACCTCGACCGGCTGGACTTCCAGGACTTCAAGGTCAGCGTCAAGGCCTCCGATGTGTTCATGGCCGTGGAAGCCTACCGCCTGCTGGCCAAGCAGATCGTGCAGCCGCTGCACCTGGGCATCACCGAAGCCGGTGGCCTGCGTTCGGGGACGGTGAAATCCGCTGTCGGCCTCGGTATGCTGCTGGCCGAAGGCATTGGCGATACCATCCGTATCTCGCTGGCGGCCGACCCGGTCGAGGAAGTGAAAGTCGGCTACGACATCCTCAAATCGCTGCACCTGCGCTCGCGTGGCATCAACTTCATCGCCTGCCCGAGCTGCTCGCGGCAGAACTTCGATGTGGTCAAGACCATGAACGAGCTGGAAGGGCGCCTGGAAGACCTGCTGGTGCCGCTGGACGTGGCGGTGATCGGTTGCGTGGTCAACGGCCCGGGCGAAGCCAAGGAGTCCCATGTGGGGCTGACCGGCGGCACGCCGAACCTGGTCTATATCGACGGCAAGCCGGCACAGAAGCTGACCAACGACAACCTGGTCGATGAACTGGAAAAGCTCATCCGCCAGAAAGCGGCCGAAAAGGCCGAAGCCGACGCGGCGCTGATCGTCCGTGGCTGACACACAGAATTCGTAAGGACTTTTCGTGAGCAAATCGCTGCAAGCCATCCGTGGCATGAACGACATCCTGCCAGAACAGTCGCCACTGTGGCGCTACTTCGAAGGCACCGTGGCCGGCCTGCTGGACACCTACGGGTACAGCCAGATCCGCACGCCGATCGTCGAGTTCACCGAGCTGTTCAAGCGCTCCATCGGTGAAGTGACCGACATCGTCGAAAAAGAGATGTACACCTTCGAAGACCGCAACGGCGATTCGCTGACCCTGCGCCCCGAAGGCACCGCTGCCTGCGTGCGTGCCGTGCTCGAACATGGCATCACCGGCAACGGCCAGGTGCAGAAACTGTGGTACATCGGCCAGATGTTCCGCCACGAGCGCCCGCAGAAGGGCCGCTACCGCCAGTTCCACCAGATTGGCGTGGAAGTGTTCAACCTGGACGGCCCGGACATCGACGCAGAGCTGATCATGCTGACCTGGCGCTTGTGGGGCCTGCTGGGCATCCAGGACGCAGTCAAGCTGGAGCTCAACAGCCTGGGCACCAGCGAAGCCCGTGCACGCTACCGTGATGCGCTGGTCGAGTTCCTCTCGGCGCGCCTGGAGCAACTGGACGAAGACAGCCAGCGCCGCCTGAAGAGCAACCCGCTGCGCATTCTCGACAGCAAGGACCAGAACACCCAGGCGGTGCTGGTCGGCGCGCCGAAGCTGGAAGACTACCTGGACGAAGAGTCGCGCGTGCACTTCGAGGGCCTCAAGGCCCGCCTGGACGCTGCCGGCATTCCGTTCGTGATCAATACCAAGCTGGTGCGTGGCCTGGACTACTACAGCAAGACCGTGTTCGAGTGGGTCACCGACAAGCTCGGCGCCCAGGGCACCGTCTGCGCCGGCGGCCGTTACGACGGCCTGGTCGAACAGATGGGCGGCAAGCCGACCTCGGGCGTCGGTTTCGCCATGGGCATCGAGCGCCTGATCCTGCTGCTCGAAACCCTGGGCAAGGTGCCCGAGTCCATCAGCCGCCAGATCGACGTCTACCTGTGCGCCTTTGGCGAACAGGCGGAACTGGCCGGCCTGCGCCTGTCCGAAGGCCTGCGCGACCGCCTGCCGGGCCTGCGCCTGGCTGTCAACGCCGGCGGTGGCAGCTTCAAGAGCCAGTTCAAGAAAGCCGACAAGAGCGGCGCGCTGTTCGCGCTGATCCTCGGCGACGACGAACTGGCCAAGCAAGAGATCGGCTTCAAGCCCCTGCGTGGTCAGGGCGAACAACAGAACATTGCCTGGGATGCTCTGGCTGAGCACCTGGAAACCGCGATCGCGCAGGCGTAACGCGGTTCAACAAGCGAATAGGCGAAAAGGAGTATTGGGGTGTCGAGTACCGATGATGAACTGGCAGGGGTCAAGGACTGGTGGAACCGTAACGGCAAGCCGCTGCTGACCGGTGCCCTGCTGGCTGGCGTGGTGGTGTTGGGCTGGAATACCTGGCACAAGTACCAGAACAATCAGTCGCAAGGTGCCTCGCAGCTGTACCAGGCCTTGCTGGAGACCAGCCTGACGCCGACTGGCCAGCCTGACGCGACCAAGGTCGCGGAGCTGGCCGGCAAGCTCAAGAGCGAGTTCGGCGGTACCGCCTACGCCCAGTACGGCAGCCTGTTCGTGGCCAAGGTCGCGGTCGAGACCGGCAAGCTTGACGATGCTGCTGCCGAGTTGAAGAGCGTGCTGGACAAGCCGGCCGATGCCACCCTGGGCGAAATTTCGCGTCAGCGCCTGGCTCGTGTGCTGGCTGCCCAGAACAAGGCCGAGGACGCCCTCAAGCTGCTCGATGGCGACGCCGACAAAGCCTTCCTGGCCAGCCGCGAAGAGTTGAAAGGTGACCTGCTGGTGCAACTGGGGCGCGCCGACGACGCGCACAGCGCTTACGAGAAAGCCAAGGCTGCGTTGTCCGATGAGGCGGCGGTCGGTGGCCTGCAATTGAAGCTGGATGACTTGGCCAAAGGGGACGCGTAAGTGATCGGTTGGAAACATGCAGCAGTGCTGACCCTGGCCGTACTGGCCGCAGGTTGCAGCAGCAACAGCAAGAAGGAACTGCCTCCGGCCGAGCTGACCAAGTTCACCGAGGAAGTGGTGCTGAAGAAGCAGTGGAGCCGTTCGATCGGTGATGGCCAGGGTGAGACCTACAACACCCTGGTACCTGCCATCGAGAACGACCGTATCTACGCCTCCGACGTCAACGGCGAAGTCTTTGCTCTCGACCGCATCACCGGCGACGTGGTATGGAAGAAGGACCTCGAGCTGCCGGTATCCGGCGCTGTCGGCGTGGGCTACGGCCTGGTCATGATCGGTACCCTCAAGGGTGAAGTCATCGCCCTGGACTCCAGCACCGGTGAGGAGCGCTGGCGCTCCCGCGTCACAAGCGAAGTGCTGGCCCCGCCTGCCAACAACGGTGAGGTGGTGGTGGTGCAGACCCAGGACGATCGCCTGATCGGCCTGGATGCCGCCACTGGCGACCGTCGCTGGATCTACGAAAACACCCCGGCCGTGCTGACCCTGCGTGGCACCGGCGCGCCGATCGCCACCAACCGCCTGGCCGTCGCCGGCCTGTCCACCGGCAAGGTGGTGGCGGTGGATATCAACAACGGCGTGCCGGTTTGGGAGAGCCGCGTGGCAATTCCGCAGGGCCGTTCCGAGCTGGACCGAGTGGTCGATATCGACGGTGGCCTGCTGCTGTCGGGTGGTACCCTGTACGTCAGCACCTACCAGGGCCGCGTCGCGGGCCTGGACCTGGAAAGCGGCCGCGTGCTGTGGCAGCGTGATGCCTCCAGCTACGTGGGTGTCGCCCAGGGCTACGGTAACGTCTATGTCAGCGAAGCTTCCGGTACTGTCGAAAGCGTCGACGAGCGCTCGTCCAGCGCCCTGTGGACCAACGACACCATGGCTCGCCGCCAGCTGACCGCACCTGAGGTGTTCTCCAGCTACGTGGCGGTGGGCGACTTCGAGGGTTACCTGCACCTGCTGAGCCAGGTCGATGGCCGCTTCGTCGGCCGTGAGCGTATCGACAGTGATGGCCTGCGTGCCCGCCCACTTGTGGTCGGCGACACCATCTACGTCTTCGGCAACAGCGGCAAGCTCGAGGCACTGACCATCCGCTGAAGCTATGCTTGAAGCCTTGGCGGGCTTCAAGCCGCGGCGCAGGACACGCCGCCCGAACTCCGGCCGCTGCCTTGCAGCGGCCTTTGCATTTTCAAGAATTCAAGAGTGGAGAGCCGAATGGTTCCCGTAATCGCCCTGGTGGGCCGCCCGAACGTCGGCAAATCCACCATGTTCAACCGCCTGACCAAAACCCGCGATGCCATCGTCGGTGACCTGTCGGGCCTGACCCGTGACCGCCAGTATGGTGATGCCAGCTGGCAGGGTCGTTCCTTCATCCTGATCGACACCGGCGGTATCACCGGTGACGAAGTGGGCATGGACGAGAAAATGGCCGAGCAGTCGCTCATGGCCATTGAAGAAGCCGACTATGTGCTGTTCCTGGTCGATGCCCGGGCCGGCATGACCGCTGCCGACCAGATGATCGCCGAGCACCTGCGCAAGCGGAACAAGGAAGCGATCCTGGTTGCCAACAAGATCGACAACATCGATGCCGACGTGGCTCGCGCGGAGTTCTCGCCGCTGGGCATGGGCAACGCCATCCCGGTGGCCGGCTCCCAGGGCCGCGGCATCAACGCGCTGATGGAGGCTGTGCTCGGCCACCTGCCACGCGACCAGGTCGAAGAAGCGCTGGACGCCGAAGTCGCCGAGGGCGAAGAGGCGGTGCGCATCCCTGGCCCGAGCGAGAAGGATGGTATCAAGATCGCCATCATCGGCCGCCCCAACGTCGGCAAGTCGACCCTGGTCAACCGCATGCTCGGCGAGGAGCGCGTGGTGGTGTACGACCAGCCGGGCACCACCCGCGACAGTATCTACATCCCGTTCGAGCGCGATGACGAGAAGTACACCTTCATCGACACCGCCGGCGTGCGCAAGCGCGGCAAGATCCACGAGGAAGTCGAGAAGTTCTCGGTGGTGAAGACGCTGCAGGCGATCAAGGACGCCAACGTGGTGATCTTCGTCATGGACGCCCGCGAAGGCGTGGTGGACCACGACCTGAACCTGCTGGGCTTCGCCCTGGAAGCCGGCCGCGCCATCGTCATCGCCCTGAACAAGTGGGACGGCATGGAGCCGGGCGAGCGTGACTACGTGAAGACCGAGCTGGAGCGCCGGCTGTTCTTCGTCGATTTCGCCGACATCCACTTCATCTCCGCCCTGCACGGCACCGGCGTGGGCCACCTGTACAAGTCGGTGCAGGCCGCGTTCAAGTCGGCGGTGACCCGCTGGCCGACCAGCCGCCTGACGCAGATCCTCGAAGATGCCGTGAGCGAGCACCAGCCACCACTGGTCAATGGCCGCCGCATCAAGCTGCGCTATGCCCACCTTGGTGGTGCCAACCCGCCGCTGATCGTGATCCACGGCAACCAGACCGACAAGATTCCCAAGTCGTACTCGCGTTACCTGGAGAACACCTACCGCCGCGTGCTGAAGCTGGTCGGTACGCCTATCCGCATCGAGTACAAGGGCGGTGAGAACCCGTACGAGGGCAAGAAGAACACCCTCACCGACCGCCAGGTCAACAAGAAGCGCCGCCTGATGTCGCACCACAAGAAGGCCGAGAAGAAGCGCCGCGACAAGCGCTGATTCCGCGCCAGCTTCTTCGCGGGTAAACCCGCTCCCAGGTCCCAGACAGTTTTCGAATTCTGTGCAGTACCTGTGGGAGCGGGTTTACCCGCGAAGGGGCCCTTTGATCCAGCGCAATCCCCCTATTGTTTCAACCTTTTTCCTGACCGCTCGATCCGCTATGCTCGGACTCCACCCCGTGCCGGATACACCCCAGGAAAGAGGGCTCCATGATCCGCAGCAAACTGCCGAATGTCGGCACGACCATCTTCACCACCATGTCCCAGCTCGCCGTGCAGACGGGCGCGCTCAACCTGTCGCAAGGTTTCCCCGACTTCAATGGCCCGCAGGCACTGCTCGATGCAGTCGGCCGGCATGTGGCCGCCGGGCATAACCAGTATTCGCCGATGACCGGCTTGCCGGCCCTGCGCCAGCAGGTGGCGGCCAAGGTCGCGCGGCTTTACGGCGAGCAGGTGGATGCCGACCAGGAAGTGACCATCACCCCTGGCGCCACCGAGGCGATATTCTGCGCCATCCAGGCGGTGGTGCATGCTGGTGACGAGGTGATTGTCTTCGACCCTTGCTACGACAGCTACGAGCCGTCCGTGGAACTGGCCGGTGGCCGCTGCGTGCATGTACAGCTGAGCGACGGCGATTTCCGCATCGACTGGCAGAAGTTCAGCGATGCCCTCAGCCCGCGCACGCGCATGGTCATCCTCAATTCGCCGCACAACCCAAGCGGTGCGCTGATCACTCGCGATGACCTCGACCAGCTGGCGCGGCTGATCGCTGACCGCGATATCTACCTGGTCAGCGATGAAGTATATGAACACCTGGTCTACGACGGTGTGCGCCATGCCAGCGTGCTGGCCCACGAGCAACTTTACCGACGCGCCTTCGTGGTCAGCTCGTTCGGCAAGACTTATCACGTTACCGGCTGGAAGACCGGCTACGTTATCGCCCCGCCAGCACTGAGCGCCGAGCTGCGAAAGGTGCACCAGTACGTCAACTTCTGCGGGGTGACCCCGCTGCAGTGCGCCCTGGCCGATTTCATGGCCGAGCACCCCGAGCATATCGATGAACTGCCGGCCTTCTACCAGGCCAAGCGAGACTTGTTCTGCGGCTTGCTGGAAGGCTCGCGGTTCCGTTTCACCCGCACGGCGGGTACCTATTTCCAGCTGGTGGACTATTCGCAGATCCGCCCGGACCTGAACGATGTCGACATGTCGCTGTGGCTGACCCGTGAGCACGGCGTGGCGACCATCCCGGTGTCGGTGTTCTACCAGCAACCCATCCCCGAGCAACGCCTGGTCCGCCTGTGCTTTGCCAAACGAGAGGAGACGCTGCATCAGGCAGCGGAAAAACTATGCGCGATCTGAGCACACTGCCGAATCTGAAAGTCGCTCTTGTGCAGACCACCCTGGCCTGGCACGACCGCGAGGCCAACTATGCGCACTTCGAGGTGTTGCTGGAGCAGGTGGGTGAAGTGGACCTGGTGATCCTGCCGGAAATGTTCACTACCGGTTTCTCTATGCAATCGGAAAGCCTGTGCGAGCCGGAAAACGGCCCGACCTACAAATGGCTGAAGGCCCAGGCGAAGAAGTACAAAACGGTGATTACCGGCAGCGTGATCATCCAGGCCGCTGATGGCAGCCACCGCAACCGCCTGCTGTGGGCCCGGCCGGATGGCGAGATCTTGCACTACGACAAGCGCCACCTGTTCCGCATGGCCGGTGAGCACAAGCATTACACCCCGGGCGAACGCCAGGTGCAGTTCGAGCTCAAGGGCTGGCGGATTCGCCCGCTGATCTGCTACGACCTGCGCTTCCCGGTGTGGAGCCGGGATGCCCAGGACACCGACCTGTTGCTGTACACCGCAAACTGGCCGGCTGCGCGCCGCCAGCACTGGAACCGCCTGTTGCCGGCGCGGGGTATCGAGAACCTGTGTTATGTGGCTGCGGTGAACCGGGTGGGCACCGACGGCAAAGGCTTTGCCTATTCCGGCGACAGCCAGGTGCTGGACTTCCAGGGCGAGAGCCTGCTCAGTGCCGGGGAGGCGGACGGGGTGTTTACCGCGGTGTTGAGTGCGGCGGAACTGGCGGCCTATCGGGCCAAGTTCCCGGCCAATCTGGATGCTGACACCTTCGAGCTGCACTGACAGTCTGTACCGGCCTCTTCGCGGTTAAACCCGCGAAGAGGCCGGTGCTGGTTACATCGGTTTCCGATCAGTACACATCCCGCCGATACCGCCCATCCTCTATCAGCTGTTGCATTACAGCTTCCCCGAGGATGGCATTGAGCGCGGCATCTACCCCGGCAGCCATGCCTTGCAGGCTGCCGCAGACATACACACAAGCGCCATCCGCCACCCAGCGCTTGAACTCTTCAGCCTGCTGCAGCAACACATCCTGCACATACACCTTCTCGGCCTGATCCCGCGAAAATGCCAGGTCCAGGCGTGCCAGGTCGCCGCTTTCCAGCCAGCCTTGCAGCTCGTCACCACACAGCAGGTCATGCGCCCGGTTACGTTCGCCGAACAGTAGCCAGTTGCGCTGCTCGCCGGCATTCACCCGTGCGCGGAGCAGGCTGCGCAGGCCGGCCAGGCCAGTGCCGTTGCCGATCAACACCAGCGGTGCAGCAGTTTCCGGCAGGTGGAAGCTGCTGTTGCGCCGCAAACGCATGCTCAGCGTACCGTCAAGCGGCAGGTACTCGGTCAGCCAGCCGGAACCCAGGCCCAGGTTGCCATCGGCATGGCGTTCCTGGCGCACGATCAGCTCCAGCACGCCATCACTGGCGATCGAGGCAATCGAGTACTCGCGGCTGCCGATCGGTACCAGTGCGTCGACCAGAGCTTGCGGCTGAAGGCCGATCAGGTGATCGCGACGGGTCGGCAACTGGCGGCCGGCCAGGGCCTGGGCGAGGGTTTCGCCCAGGCCATTCACTTGCACCTTGGCCCCGGTGTCCAGCGCCATGCCATCGAGGAAGGCGTCGATCCTCGGCTGGCCATTGAGCGGCAGGATCTCCACCAGGTCACCGGCTTCCCAGCTGGCAGGCTGTTCCGGTCGCAGGCCCAGCAGGTACACCGGCTGGCCTTGGCTGCCCGGGTTGAGCAGTTCACGTCGCACCAGCGACCAGCTGCCGAAACTCGGCGGCTGCCAGGCAGCCACTGGCTGGGCGCCAGTCAGTTGCACCAGCTCCTGCTGCCACTGCTGCAGCGCGGCCTGGTCGGCGTTGTCCACTTCCACCGGGCTGAATGCACTGGTGGCACCGCGTTCACCCAGCCATGCCTGCAGGCGGCGGGCGAAGCCGCAGAAGTGCGGATACTGGCGGTCACCGAGGGCGAGCAGGGCATAGCTGAGGTTCTCCAGCGCCCAAGGTTGGCCGAGCACCTTGCGTTCGAAGGCGCGGGCGCTGTCGGGGGCTTCGCCGTCGCCGAAGGTGCTGACCACGAACAGTGCACGGCGGGCCTGGCGCAGGTCGCTTTCATCCAGTTCTGCCAGGGCGCGTACCTGCACTGGCAGGCCGGCGGCCTGAAGCTGCCCGGCGCTCTGCCAGGCCAGTTGTTCGGCAAGCCCGCTCTGGCTGGCAAAGCTGATCAGCCAGCTGTCGCCGCTGGTAGTATTGCTGGTGACGTTGCCACGGGCGGCACGCACCTGGCGCTTCTTGCGCCGGCGGTCGAGGTACAGCAGCCAGCCGGTGACGAAGAACAGCGGCATGGTCAGGCTGGCGATGGTGACGATGATGCGCCCCGGCAGCCCGAAGTATTCGCCCACGTGCAGGGCGTAGACGCTCTGCAGCAATTGGGCCTTGAAGGACTTGTCGGTATAGCGGTCATGTCTTTTCACTTGGCCGCTGGCCGGGTCCAGCACCAGGGTGTTGAAGGCACGTGGGTGGTCGGCGTTGTCCAGCAGGTAGAACAGGTTGGCCGGCTGGCCGCCTACGGGTGGCAGGCGCAGGTTGTACATCGCCAGGCCCGGGCCGGCCGCGACCTTGAGATTGGCCCATATCGCGTCGTAGTCGACCACCAGTGGTGGGGCGTTCTTGTCGATCTTCTGCGGCCCGTGGCGGCCACGGCCTTCGCCGCGCTTTTGCTGCTGGCCGGCGGCCGGCGCGTCGGCCAGCAGCTTGTTCAGGCCTTCGCGGTACCACTCGTAGGACCAGAACAGCCCGGTCAGGGCGAACAGCAGGTAGAACAGCAGGCACCAGGTGCCGGCCACCGCGTGCAGGTCCCAGTTGAAGGCGCGGCCTTTCTTGGCCCAGTCGAGGGTCAGCCAGGTGCGCCAGTCCAGCGCCTTGCGCGGCCAGCGCAGGTACAGGCCGGAGAGGCAGAAGAACACCAGCATCAAGGTGCAGGCACCGGTGATCTGCCGGCCGCTGTCGCCCATGGCCAGGAAGCGGTGCAGGTTGAGCATGAGGTTGAAGAAGCCTTGCCCGGCCACTTCTCCCTTGAGTTCGCCGGTGTATGGGTCTGCGTAGCGCAGCGGGCCACGGCGCTCGCCTGGTGGCGGGGTGAAGGAGACGCGTGCGGCGTTGCCTTCGCGCACATCGACCCACAGCATCGCTACCTTGTCGTGCTGCTGGGCCTCGACCCGCTGGACCAGTTCGGCCGGTGGCAGCACGCCCTCCGGGCGCACCTGGACCTTCAGGACATCGGCATTCAGCGCGCGCAGCAGCTCTTCCTGAAACGAGTACAAGGCCCCGGTGATACCCATCCAGGCCAGCACCAGGCCAGCGGTGATGCCAAAGAACCAGTGCAATTGGAACAGCGTCTTCTTCACCACATGATCACCTTGTGTTTCTGCCGCACACCGCGCGGCGTGCATTATGCCTTGATACGCAAAAGCCCCGCTCACGGGAATGAACGGGGCAGGGTGGGCTAGTCAGTCAGGCTTGTGTTGTCTGTACCGGCCTCTTCGCGGGTGAACCCGCTCCCACAGGTACTGCACTGACCTCAGGTCCAGGGATATCTGTGGGAGCGGGTTCCCCCGCGAAAGGGCCGGCACAGGCGCAGCCCATTCAACAGATCAGTCCCATCCCGGCGTCAGAAGTGGAAGCTGGTGGTCAACAGTGCAGTCCGCCCAGCGGCCTGGTTGGCATAGTGCCCACTGTAGGCCTTGTCGTAGTAGACCTCGTTGGTGAGGTTCTGCACGTTCAACTGCAGGTCGACGTGCTTGGTCAGCTTGTAGCTTGCCATGGCGTCGTAGCGCCAGTACGAGTCGACCATCACGCTGTTGGTGGTGTTGCCGAACACTTCATCGACATAGAAGGCACCACCACCAATGGTCAGCTTCGGGGTGACGTTGTAGGTGGTCCACAGGGTCAGGCTGTTGTTCGGTGTGTTGGGCAACTGATTGCCATCGTTGTAACCATCGACGAACACCGTGCCAACCCGCTGCGCGCCGCCGTCGACGAGCTTGGCATCCAGGTAGGTGTAGCCAGCGAATACCTGCCAGGCGTCGGTCAGCTTGCCGCTGGCGCTGAGCTCCAGGCCATCGACACGGGTCTTGCCGATGTTCTGGTAGGTGTTGTTATCCACCAGAACACGAGCGTCTTCCTTCTCGGTGCGGAAAATGGCTGCGGTCAACGCCAGGCGTTCGTCGAGCAGATCCCACTTGGTACCGATTTCGTAGTTGGTGGTTTTTTCCGGTTTCAGCTCGCTGGTGGTGGTGGCCGTGAGCAGTGCGTTGCCGTCGGAACCTTCGCCGAGCGAAGCGCCAGGCGGGGTGGCGGAGGTGGCATAGGACACATAGATGCTGCCGTTCTCGGCAGGCTTCCAGGTCAGGCCCAGTTGGCCAGTGACGAATTCACTGGTGTCCTCGGTCTTGAAGCTGGTGGAGCCGTTGGCCGCTTTGGTCTTGACCTTGGTGTCGAAGTGGTCGTAACGCAGGCCCATGGTCAGCAACCAGGCCGGGTCGAGTTCCAGCGTGTCGGTGAAGTAGATGGCGCGCGTGTTGCCAGAAGTATCGGCACCGGCTTCGGTGCGGCTGATGGTGCCGTCCCACTCTTCATGCGGATTTGGGTTCGGGAACGAGGTGCAGACACCAGAGATCTGGCCTGTTGCGCTCGAGCAGTTGCCAGCGCTGAAACCGGTGACGTCATATCCTGATTTCACCGATGTTTCCCGGCTGAGCTCGATACCAGTGGAGAAGCTGTTCTTCATGCCACCAACATAGAAATCACCATACAGGTCGGTCTGGTTGGTGGTCGTGCGGGTGTTGGCGACACGGTTGTTCGGGCGACGCCAGACTTCACCGTTGAGGATGTTGCCCTTGCTGTCGTCTGGCTGGCTGTAGATGTAGTCCTGCAGCGTGTTGCCGTGGCGCAAGGTGTTCTTGATGGTCAGCGAGTCGCTCAGATCGTGCTCGATGCTGATGGTCGAAATATCTGCACGGCTCTTGGAGAAATCGCGACCGACCAGGCCGTAGTAGTTGCTGCTGCTGCCACCGCCGTGGGTCGGCTTGTCCGGGTTGGCCGAGGTGCGAGCGGCCGAGCTGCCGGAGCGCAGGCTGTAGGGAATACCCGAATCCGGCAGGTCGTCGCTTTCGACGTGGTAGTAATCAAGGCTCACGCGGGTATCGGTGCCCAGACCGAACACCAGCGAAGGAGCCACGCCCCAGCGGTCGTAGTTGACCTCATCGCGGCCGGCGACGTTGCTTTTGTGGGTCATCAGGTTCAGGCGGCCAGCGACGCTGTCGCTGAACTGGTAGTTGCCATCCAGGGTGTAGCGCTGGGTCTGATCGCTGCCCCAGGTCCAGGCGCCGTCGAGCGAATTGCCCAGGTGCGCACGCTTGCTGACCATGTTGATGGTGCCACCGGCAGCGCCGCGGCCAGCGATCGAGGAGTTCGGGCCCTTGGCAACTTCCACCGACTCGATGGCGAAGATTTCGCGGGTTTGCGAACCGGTATCGCGCACGCCGTCCAGGTACATCGAGCTTTGGCTGTCGAAGCCGCGAATGAATGGGCGATCGCCGGAGGGGTTGCCACCTTCGCCGGCACCCATGGTGATGCCCGGCACGGTGCGCAGTGCATCTTGCAGGGTCAAGGCGCTGGTGTCCTTGATCACTTGCTGCGGGATCACGGTGATCGAGCGTGGGGTATCTACCAGCGGCGCGGTGTACTTCTGCGAGGAGGCCTTGTCGACCTTGTAATCGGTGCTGGCCTGTTCAGCCTTGCCGTTGACGCTGGTGGCGTCGAGGGTGATAGCGTTGCTGGCGGCCGGGTCGGCTGCATAGGCAGAGGAGGCACTGAGGGCAACGCCGATGGCAGACACGATCAGGCGTGGTGAACTCACTGCAGATGGTACGGATTGGCGCATTGCTAAGGACCTTCCCCAAGGTGGTAAGGCCGCGGATCTTAATGTAAGCAATTGTGAGTCACAATTGAGAGTAGTTACCATTCGTGAAGAATTTACAATCTTTACAATTTCCGTTTACGGTTTCATCAAGCTGAAACGTCTTAAGCGGCGAATGGGGCTTGTGAAGCGCAAAAGGGAATCAATATCATTGGCACCTTTACAATTTCCAACGGTGGCGCCGCCATGCTGCTTCACATCCCCGGCCTGTTCGACGCCGATGAACTGGCCCGTATCCGCGAGGCGCTGGAGCAGGCCGACTGGGCCGACGGCAAGATCACGGCCGGCTATCAGTCGGCCAAGGCCAAGCACAACCTGCAGTTGCCGGAAGGCCACCCGTTGGCCAAGGAGATCGGCACTGCACTGATCGACCGCCTGTGGCAAACCCCGCGCTTCATGTCTGCAGCCTTGCCGCACAAGGTGTTCCCGCCACTGATCAACTGCTACCGCGAAGGCGGCAATTTCGGCTTCCACATCGACAATGCCTTGCGCCAGCCCAAGGGCAGCCCGGAGCGGGTGCGTACCGACCTGTCTTCCACGCTGTTCCTCAGCGAGCCGAACAGCTACGACGGCGGCGAGCTGGTGATCCAGGACACCTATGGCGTGCAGCAGGTCAAGCTGGCAGCCGGTGACCTGGTGCTGTACCCCGGCACCAGCCTGCACAAGGTCAACCCTGTTACCCGAGGCCAGCGTTACGCCGCGTTCTTCTGGACCCAGAGCCTGGTGCGCGAGGACAGCCAGCGGGCGTTGCTGTTCGAGATGGACAATGCCATCCA
Organism: Pseudomonas sp. B10(2017); assembly: GCF_002113295.1. Classification (NCBI taxonomy): domain Bacteria; kingdom Pseudomonadati; phylum Pseudomonadota; class Gammaproteobacteria; order Pseudomonadales; family Pseudomonadaceae; genus Pseudomonas; species Pseudomonas sp. B10(2017). The sequence goes on along the minus strand of NZ_NEJU01000006.1, from coordinate 177,075 downwards.
GCAACTGACTGCCGATGTGCCGGACCATCCATCATTGCTGCAACTGACCGGCACCTACCACAACCTGCTGCGCCGCTGGGCCGAGGTCTGAATCGTGTCCTATCAGTTGCGGCGTGAGGAAGTGGTCGATGTGGCCGGTTTGCAGGCCATGCTGGAAGAAAGCCCTGGCAAGGCCGCCCAGGCGATCCTGGCGGCGGCCGGGCAGGGCGCGGTGGAGGCACAGTTGCTGCTGGGGCAGATCCTGCTGGACGGGCGCGGCATTCAGGCGGACGCTGCCGTCGCCAGGCGCTGGTTCGGCATCGCCGCGCAGGGCGGCAGTGCCATGGCGCACAACATGCTGGGGCGTTGCCTGGAGCATGGTTGGGGTGGTGAACCAAGCCAGGCGCAGGCAGCCATCCACTATGCGCGTGCGGCCGATGCCGGGCTGGACTGGGGGCTTTACAACCTGGGCAACCTGCTGGCTACCGGGCGCGGCATACCGGCCAACCAGGCGCAGGCGCTGATGTGCTACGAGAAGGCCGCGCACATGGGCCATGCCAAGTCGATGAACCTGTACGGGCGTTACCTGGAGCAAGGCATCGCCACGGCGCCCAACCCGGCACGGGCGGTGCGCTGGTACCGGCGTTCGGCCCAGGCGGGGGACTTTCGTGGCATGTTCAGCCTGGCGCTGGTGCTTGTCGAGCGGGGGCAAGTGGCGGAAGCCGGGCCTTGGCTGGAACGAGCGCGGGTCGAGGGAAACATGAATTTCCTGCGCAGCGCGCTGGTGACCTTGCAGGGTGCGGGGCCGGTGTTGATGGCCTTTGCGGCGCGGTATGCCGAGGAGATCGAACGGCGGGAAGCTTGAGGTTCCCTCAAGGCCCGCAGTACCTGTAGGAGCAGCCTTGTGCTGCGAAGAGGCCGGCATGACAAAAGATGGCCTTTGGCAGCTATGGCCTCTTCGCAGCACAAGGCTGCTCCTACAGGGAGTTGCACAGGCCTGAAGGCGGAAAGCACAAGTGAAAACGGGGCCTTGCGGCCCCGTTCTGCATTACAGGTAGTAAGCCTTCAGCGGCGGGAAGCCGTTGAACTCCACTGCGCTGTAGCTGGTGGTATAGGCACCGGTCGACAGCCAGTACAGGCGGTCGCCGATGGCCAGGTTCAAGGGCAGGCCATACTTGTAGTGCTCGTACATGATGTCGGCGCTGTCGCAGGTAGGGCCGGCAATGACCACTTCTTCGGTCTCGCCTTTCTTCTCGGTCCAGATCGGGAACTTGATGGATTCGTCCATGGTTTCGATCAGACCAGAGAACTTGCCCACGTCGGTGTAGATCCAGCGCTCGACGGCGGTGCGCGACTTGCGTGCAACCAGGACCACTTCGCTGACCAGGATACCGGCGTTGGCAATCAGCGAACGGCCCGGCTCGAGGATGATTTCCGGCAGGTCGTCACCGAAGTCTTCCTTCAGGAAGCGGATGATCTCTTCGGCGTAGGTTTCCAGGCTGTTGGTGCGGGTGATGTAGTTGGCCGGGAAGCCGCCACCCATGTTGATAAGCTTCAGCTCGATGCCGTCTTCTTCCTTCAGGCGCTCGAAGATCACCTTTACCTTGGCGATGGCAGCATCCCACACGCTGATGTCGCGCTGCTGCGAGCCGACATGGAAGGAAATGCCGTAAGGCACCAGGCCCAGGTCGCGGGCGAGGATCAGCAGGTCCATGGCCATGTCGGTCTGGCAGCCGAACTTGCGCGACAGCGGCCAGTCGGCAGTGGTCGAGCCTTCGGTGAGGATACGCACGTACACCTTCGAACCCGGTGCGGCCTTGGCGATGTTGCGCAGGTCGGCTTCCGAGTCGGTGGCATACAGGCGTACGCCCTTCTCGTAGAAGTAGCGGATGTCCTTGGACTTCTTGATGGTGTTGCCGTAACTGATACGGTCAGCGCTGACGCCGCGGCCCAGCACCTTGTCCAGTTCGTAGATCGAGGCGATGTCGAAGCTCGAACCTTTCTCTTTGAGCAGGTCGATGATTTCCACGGCCGGGTTGGCCTTGACCGCGTAGTACACCTTGGCGAATTCGAAACCAGCACGCAGGTCGTCGTAGGCCTGGCTGATCATCTGGGTATCGATGAGTACGAACGGGGTTTCCTGCTTGTCGGCGAACGCCTTCATTTTCTGGAAGGTGTCACGCGCGAAATAGTCTTCGACCTGGATCGACATGCTCAGGGACTCCATGGGCAAACTGAAAATTTAAGTGGCTGCAAACTGAACGTCCTCCGTATCCCCACTTTGGTTCGCCTACTCAGTACTTGAGCCGGATGGATCGTTTCCAGCATGGACGTTCGGCGCGCACTTTAGGGCGTGAAGAATGCAGAATCAACAGGCAATCCGGGCGTGATCGACGCGGATCGACGACCTGCCATTTGAATAACCGACCCATGTGACCGGCTGATGTTCCCGGCGAGGTTTCAAGCGTAAAAAATTGTGGAATGGGTCGTGTTGCGGCCTTCGCGGGTAAACCCGCTCCCACAGGGTTTCCCCTATCGCCGCGGCAACGGGTTTGCCCGCCAAAGGGCCTCAGGTGTTCATATTTATGGCCACATTTTCCTGGCACCGCCGTGCATGAAAAAGACGATAAATTTTTTGTTACCGACTGGCGGAATTGCCGTGTTGGATGAGAAACATTACTATTCGCACCCTTGTCTGCCTCCCTGATGACCCCGACCGTGTCCGGACCCAAAGGCTTCCTCGACCACTACCACGAGCTGATCGGCACCTGGACGCGCAAGTTGCGCAGTCGACAGCAGGCCGAGGACCTCACCCACGATGCCTTTGTTCGGGTACTGGAAAACCCGCGCGAGCAGGTCGAGCAGCCACGCGCCTATCTGCACCAGACCGCACGCAACATTGCCGTGGATGGTTTCCGGCGTGAGGACCGCCGCCAGGCCCTGGAGCTGCAAACCTTCGACGAAGGCGTGGCCGGCAGTGACGACCCCGAAGCCTACGTGCATGCGCTGGAGCTGGCCGACAGTGTCGAGCGGGCGCTGGCCGAACTGCCGCTCAATTGCCGGCAGGTGTTCATCTGGCAGAAGCTCGAAGGCCTGACCCAGGCCGAGATCGCCGAGCGCATGGGGTTGAGCAAGAACATGGTCGAAAAGTATATGATCCGCACGCTCCGGCATCTGCGTGAGCACCTGGATGTGTCGGCATGATGAGTCAGGAGACCTTTTCGATGAAACAGCACGGTACCGATACCGTCCGCGAACAGGCGGCGGCGTGGTTCGCCCGGGTGCAGGATGCGCCGCGCGATGCCGGGCTGCAGGCGCAGCTGCATGCCTGGCTGGAAGGCGATGCACGGCACCGTGATGAGTACCAGCAGCTCGCCCGCCTGTGGCAGGCCGCCGACTTCATCCCGCGCCAGCGCCTTGAAGCGCTGTGTCAGCCGGCCCCGGTACGCCAGTTGCCACGTCGGCGCTTCGCGCGCCAGGCCTTGGCCGCCAGCCTGGCCGCACTGGCGTTGGGCCTGGGCTGGGGCGGCTGGCATTACCAGCAACTGAATCATCAGGGCAGCTTGCAGACCGCCTTCAACGAACGCCGCCAGGTCGAACTGCCGGATGGTTCGCACCTTGAGCTCAATGGGAGCACGCGAGTGCAGGTCGCTTTCAGCGCCGGCCAGCGGCATGTCCGGCTGATGGCGGGTGAAGTGATGTTCACCGTCGCCCATGACAGTGGCAGGCCGTTCGTGGTCGACACCGCTCAGGGTAGCGTGACTGTCACCGGTACCCGTTTCGACGTCCGTCTGGACCCAGCCAGCACCCGTGTGGCGGTGGAGCAGGGCTCGGTGCGTGTGCAGGGCAAGGGCGCCTCGCTGGCGCAGCTCACGGCGGGCCAGGGCTCGCATATAGATGCACAAGGCCAGGTGGCCGCGCCCTATGCGGTGAATACCGGCGCCCTGACTGCCTGGCGCCAAGGCCGGCTGGTGTTCGACAACGCCACCCTGGCCGAGGTGGTGGCCGAAGCTTCGCGCTACCGCAGCCAGCCGCTGCGGGTCGCCCCCGGCAAAGTCGCGCAGTTGCGGCTGTCCAGCACCTTCAGCACCGATGACACCGACGCGCTGCTGCGTGCCCTGCCGAGCATCCTGCCGGTGGCCGTCAAGGCCAACGAAGATGGCTCGCGCGAAATAATCGCGAAATAGATTCAGGTTTTTTTCCGCTCGTTCGTCTTCCCCGCCAGCTGCAACTGCCAAGCATTTCCATTTGCATGCAGTTGGCGTTTATTCCGTACTCCAGGAAGTCTCGACGACGTGAACAACAAGCCCTTCCCACGCTTCCGCGCCCTGGCGCTGGCCCTGGCGGTCAGCGCCGTGGCCGTCAACAGCCAGGCCGCAGAGGCCGGCAGCACTATCCAGATTCAAGCCCAACCCTTGGCATCGGCGCTGAACCAACTGGGCCAGCAGACCAACCTGCAGCTGTTCTTCAGCCCCGAGCTGGTGGCCGGCAAGCAGGCCCCGGCGGTTTCCGGCCAGCTGGCGCCCGAGCAGGCGCTGCAGCAGTTGTTGCAAGGCAGCGGCCTGACCTACGAGATGTCCCAGGGCACCGTGGTGGTGAAGCCGGCTCAGGCCGATGGCATCCTCACCACCGGCAGCCTGGAGCTGGCGCCCACCGACATCAAGGTGGTGGGTGACTGGCTGGGAGACGCCCAGCAGAGCGTGGTGCAGAACCACCCCGGCGCGCGCACCGTGGTACGCCGCGAGGCGATGGTGGAGAAGGGCGCAATGAACGTGCGCGACGTGCTGCGCGGCATCCCTGGTGTGCAGGTGCAGGATTCCAACGGCACCGGCGGCAGCGACCTGTCGCTGAACGTGGGTGTTCGCGGCCTCACTTCGCGCCTGTCGCCACGCTCCACGGTGCTGATCGACGGCATCCCGGCCGCCTTCGCGCCCTATGGGCAGCCGCAGTTGTCGATGGCGCCGATTTCCTCGGGCAATCTCGACAGCATCGACGTGGTGCGTGGCGCCGGTTCCGTGCGTTATGGCCCGCAGAACGTCGGTGGGGTGATCAACTTCGTTACCCGGGCGATCCCGGAGAAGGCCTCGGCGGAGCTGTCCACCACCCTGGAAACCTCCCAGCACGGAGGCTGGAAGCATACCGAGTCGGCCTTCGTCGGCGGCACGGCGGACAACGGCATGGGCGTGGCGCTGCTGTACACCGGGGTGAATGGCAACGGCTACCGTGAAAGCAACAACGGCAACGACATCGACGACGTCATCCTCAAGACCCACTGGGCGCCGACCGACGTTGACGAGTTCTGGCTCAACTTCCACTACTACGACGGCCGCGCCGACATGCCTGGCGGTCTGACCCAGGCGCAGTACGACAGCAACCCGTACCAGTCGCTGCGCGACTACGACTACTTTGCCGGTCGGCGCAAGGACGTGTCGTTCAAGTGGCAGCGCCAGCTCGACGACGCCACCCAGTTCGAAGTGCTGACCTACTACACCGACAGCTTCCGCGGCAGCGCCATTGCCTCGCGCGACATGAAGACCCTGTCGTCGTACCCGCGCAACTACCACACCTTCGCCATCGAACCGCGGCTGTCGCGGATCTTCTTCGCCGGCCCGACCACCCAGGAAGTCAGCGTGGGCTACCGCTACCTGAAGGAAGCGATGCGTGAACAGTCGACCCGCCTGGCGCTGATCGACAACGTGCCGACGCCAACCCCGACCTCCGACGGCCATGTATTCCAGGACCGCAGTGGCGGTACCGAGGCAAGTGCCTACTACATCGACGACAAGATCGACGTGGGTAACTGGACCATCACCCCGGGTATCCGTTTCGAGCACATCAACACCGATTGGCGCGACCGCCCGGTGCTCGGTGCCAACGGCCAGCCGGTGCCGGAGAAGAAACGCAGCATCACCAGCAACGAGCCGCTACCGGCCCTGAGCGTGATGTACCACCTCTCCGATGCGTGGAAGTTGTTCGCCAACTACGAGACCTCGTTCGGCAGCCTGCAGTACTTCCAGCTGGGCCAGGGTGGTACTGGCAACAGCACGGCCAATGGCCTGGAGCCGGAAAAGGCCAAGACCTACGAGCTCGGTACCCGCTATGACAATGGTGGCTTTGCCGGTGAGCTGACGGCGTTCTACATCGACTTCGACGACGAACTGCAGTACATCAGCAACGATGTGGGTTGGACCAACCTCGGCGCGACCAAGCACCAGGGTATCGAGGCTTCGGTGCGCTATGACCTGGACGGGCTGGACCCGCGCCTGGAAGGGCTGTCGGTGAGCGGTGGCTACACCTATACCCGCGCTACTTATGAAGGTGACATTCCTGGCTTCAAGGGCCGTGACCTGCCGTTCTATTCACGCCAGGTGGCCACTGCCGGGGTGCGTTACGCAGTCAACCACTGGACCTGGAACCTGGATGCCTACGCCCAATCCAAGCAGCGCGCGCCGGGTACCGGGATCAATGCCGATGGCAGCTTCAACGGCGACTACATCACCGAGCCGAGTGCGGACGGGCAGTACGGCGATATTCCGGGTTACGTCACCTGGCATGCCCGTGGCGGCTATGAGTTCGGGCCCCAGATGTCCAACCTGAAGCTGGCGGCGGGGGTGAAGAACCTGTTCGACAAGCAGTACTTCACCCGTTCCAGTGACAACAATGCCGGCATCTATGTGGGTGAGCCGCGGACCTTCTATGTTCAGGCCAGTGTAGGGTTCTGAGCCGAGATCGCCGGGGCCGCTGTGCGGCCCATCGCGACACAAGGCCGCTCCCACAGGTACCGCGTCAAGCCCGAGGCTGATGCTGTACTTGTGGGAGCGGCCTTGTGTCGCGAAAGGGGCGCACAGCGCCCCCAGGGATTAAGAAACCACCGCCTCGGCCGGCGAGACAATGCAGGTCTTTGCTCCGCGCGAACGCCCCGAACTCAGGTAAGCCGCAATCGACTCCTGCGTCACCTCGCCCAGGAACACCTGCTCGGCATCCAGCACCGGCAGCCACGCCCGGTTGAACTCGTACATCCGCGACAACAGGATGCGCAAATGTTCATCATGCGACGCCGTGGCATTGAACGGCCGCAGGAAGTCGCCACAAGTCCCTTGCTGGCGATGCATATCACGGCGGCGCACGTAACCCAGCGCCTTGTTCTGTGCATCGGTCACCACCACGTACCGGCGGTCGTGCTCGTCCAGTAGCTCCAGCGCATCGCTCACCGGCGTCTGCGGGCTTACCGACGGCGCATTGTCTGCCGCATCCTCCGCACGCACCAGCAGCAGGCGTTTCAGGGTGCTGTCCTGGCCGACGAAGTTGCTGACGAATTCATCCGCCGGGTGCGCCAGCAAGGTGTCCGGGTGGTCCAGCTGCAACAGCTTGCCGGCGCGGAAGATGGCAATCTTGTCGCCCAACTTGATCGCTTCGTCAATGTCGTGGCTGACCATGATCACGGTCTTGTTCAACGCCCGCTGCATCTCGAAGAACTCGTTCTGGATCATCTCGCGGTTGATCGGGTCGACCGCGCCGAACGGCTCGTCCATCAGCAGCACCGGCGCTTCCGCCGCCAAGGCGCGGATCACGCCGATACGCTGCTGCTGGCCGCCGGACAGCTCGCGCGGGTAGCGCTGCAGGTACTGCTTGGGCTCCAGCTTGATCATGTGCATCAGCTCGCGGGCGCGTTCATGGCACTTCTGTTTGTCCCAGCCGAGCAGGCGCGGCACCACGGTGATGTTCTCCTCGATGGTCATGTTGGGGAACAGGCCGATCTGCTGGATGACATAGCCGATGTGCCGGCGCAGGGTGACCTCGTCCAGCCCGGTGGTGTCTTCGCCATTGATGAATACCTGGCCGGAAGTGGGCGTGATCAGGCGGTTGATCATTTTCAGGGTAGTGCTCTTGCCGCAGCCCGAGGGGCCGAGGAACACGCAGATTTCCCCTTCGTTGACGGTGAGGCTTACCGAGTCGACGGCTTTGACGTCCTTGCCGTTGACGTTGAAGGTTTTGCTGAGGTTCTTCAGTTCGATCATGAGCGCAGTCCTTCTGGAGTCAGGGCACGTTGCAGGGTTTGCAGGAGCAGGTCGGCGATGATCGCCAGCAGGCTGACCAGCACGGCGCCGACCAGCAGCATCGACATGTCGCTGCGGCTGATGGAGGTGAGGATGAGTACGCCAAGGCCGCCAGCGCCGATGGTGGCGGCGATGGTCATGACGCCGATGTTCATCACCACGGCGGTGCGCACGCCGGCAAGGATTACCGGCACGGCGATGGGCAGTTCGACCATGCGCAGGCGCTGACCGAAGGTCATGCCGATGCCGCGTGCGGCTTCACGGATGCCGGGCTCGACGTTGGTCAGGGCCAGGTAGGTGTTGCGCATGATCGGTAACAACGAATACAGGAACACCGCGGTAATCGCCGGTAGCGGCCCGAGGCCCTGGCCGAACCTGGAGTAGAACGGCAGCAGCAGGCCGAACAGGGCGATGGAAGGGATGGTCAGCAGCACGGTGGCGCTGGCCTGCAGCGGGCCGGCAAAGGCCGGGAAGCGGGTCATGAGGATGCCCAGCGGCACCCCGACCAGAATCGCCAGGCCCACGGCGACGCCGACCAGCATGATGTGCTGCCAGGTCAGTTGCAGCACCTGGGCCCAGTCGAGGTGGGCAAACGTGTCGAGCAGGCTCATGGCTGTACCTCGCTAGTCATTGGGTGCTCACGCAGGAAAGCGGCGGCGACCGTGGTCGGGTTCTGGTGTTCGACGTCGACCTTGGCATTGAGCTGGCGCATGGTTTCGTCATCCAGTTGCTCCGCCAGTGGCTTGAGCAGGCTGGCCAGTTTTGGGTTGGCGTCGAGTACCTGTTTGCGCACCACCGGCGCCGCGGTGTAGTCGGGGAAGTAGTGCTTGTCGTCTTCCAGGAGCTTGAGGTTGAACGCGTTCAGGCGACCATCGGTGGTGTACACAAGGCCTGCGAACACCTGGTTGTTGTGCATGGCGGTGTAGACCAGGCCGGCATCCATCTGGCGGATGTTGGCGCGCCCCACTTGCAGGTCGTACATCTGTTTCAGGCCTACCAGGCCGTCCGGGCGGTTGGCGAACTCGGTGTCCAGTGCCACCAGGTGGTTGCGATGGCTTTCGTCGCGCAGTACCTGGTTGAGGTCACTGATCGAATTTATCTGCGGATAAGCCTCGGCGACCTGCTTGGGCAGGCCCAGCGCGTAGGTGTTGCTGAACTTCGATGGGGTCAGCCAGATCAGGTCTTTCTTCGCATCCAGCGCCTTCACCCTGGCGAAGGTGGCCTCGGCACTGGGCATGCGCTCGTCGATATGGTTGTACGACACCAGCGACACGCCGGTGTATTCCCACATCAGGTCGAGTTGGCCGGTTTCCTGGGCCTGGCGCGCGATATTGCTGCCAAGGCCGGTGGTCACGCGCACGTCATAGCCGTTGGCACGCAGGTGTTGCGCGGTGATTTCGGCGAGTACGGTCTGTTCGGTGAACACCCGCGCGCCGATGCGGATCAGCGGTTTGTCCGCCGCCTGGGCGAATCCTGCGAACAGCACGGCGGCGCCAAGCAGCAAGGCGATTTTCTTGTTCATACGTTCCCTATCCTTATTGGGCCAGGCCACGTTCCAGCCAGCGCTTGCTGGAGAAACTCACCGCCGCGTCCAGCGCCAGCGCCAGCAGTGCGGTGCAGGCAGCCCCCAGCAGCAGCTGTGGCTGGTTGTTCAGGGCGATGCCGGGGAAGATCAGGCTGCCCAGGCTGTTGGCGCCAATCAGGAACGCCAGCGGTGCGGTGCCGACGTTCAGCGCCAGGGCCACGCGCACACCACCAACGATGATCGGCACGGCGTTGGGCAGCTCCACCTGCCACAGTTGCTGGCGCGGGGTCATGCCGATGCCGGTGGCGGCTTCCTTGAGCGAGGTGGGGACGTTTTTCAGGCCCTCGTAGGTGTTGCGCACGATCGGCAGGAGGGAGGCGAGGAACAGCGCGAAGATCGCGGGCCCGGCGCCGATGCCGAGGATACTCAGGGCGATGGCCAGAACGGCCAGGGGAGGGATGGTATTGCCAACGTTGAAGAACTGCATGAAGCGCTCGGCTTTGTCGACCCGGTGCGGTCGACTTAACGCAATGCCGGCGGGGATGCCCACGGCCAGCGCCGCCGCCATCGAAGCCAGCACCAGTACCAGGTGCGCTTGCAGGTAGAACCCAAGATCGTCGCGATAACGCGCGATCGTGTCGATGCCGATCCAGTGGACCAGCAGGGCCAGGATGACGAGCACGGCGGCCCATCCCAACAGCCCTTTTCCGTAGCGTTTAGCCACAGGCGGACTCCTTGTGTTGTCGGCGAGCACACTTCTTGGTTGCCGGCCAGTCCTGGCGGCGGGTGGTGTGTTCGCGAGTAGCAGCGTGACGCACGCCGAAGGCTGCGATCAGGCCATGAGCCGAACCCCGTCGGGCCCGAAAATGCTGATGAAACCAGCTCCCCAACCGAAGCGGGTTGCAGGGGAGTGGACGTCTCCGTGGGCGTAAAGGTTCCCATCTGAGGCGGCATTTGGCCAGTGTTAATCACTGGTTAGTCTGAAACTTGACGAGAAAAAGCAGCGGGTTGGTGCGCTGTAGGCGTTGAAATAACTGACCTTTGGCCATTTGTCGTGATAAAGCGGGTGGTTGTTGAATTTGTAATGGCAGTGCCGGCCTCTTCGCGGGCACGCCCGCTCCCACAGGGATCTCCACTGCTGTGCAGGCCTGTGCAGTACCTGTGGGAGCGGGCGTGCCCGCGAAAGGGCCGGAACAGGCACCGCCGGTTCATCAAGTTTTGGTCCCGGCCCAACTTCAGGTATGATATCGCCCCTTTTTAATCCCCCAGTCAGGCGATTTCCCATGACCAACCAGGCCGCCGAAGTCGCGAAGCGCCGCACTTTCGCAATCATTTCCCACCCCGACGCCGGTAAGACCACCATCACCGAGAAGCTGCTGCTGATGGGCAAGGCCATTGCCGTCGCCGGTACCGTGAAGTCGCGCAAGTCCGACCGCCACGCCACCTCCGACTGGATGGAAATGGAGAAGCAGCGCGGCATCTCCATCACCACCTCGGTGATGCAGTTCCCGTACCGCGAGCACATGATCAACCTGCTCGACACCCCCGGCCACGAAGACTTCTCGGAAGACACCTACCGCACCCTGACCGCGGTGGACTCGGCGCTGATGGTGCTCGACGGCGGTAAAGGTGTAGAGCCACGTACCATCGCCCTGATGGACGTGTGCCGCCTGCGCGACACGCCGATCGTCAGCTTCATCAACAAACTCGACCGTGACATCCGCGACCCGATCGAGCTGCTGGACGAGATCGAAGCCGTGCTGAAGATCAAGGCCGCGCCGATCACCTGGCCGATCGGTTGCTACCGCGACTTCAAGGGCGTGTACCACCTGACCGGTGACTACATCGTGGTGTACACCCCGGGCCACGGCCACGAGCGCACCGAAGCCAAGATCATCCAGAAGCTGGACTCGGACGAAGCCCGTGCCCACCTGGGCGACCAGTACGACTCGTTCGTCGAACAGCTGGAGCTGGTGCAGGGCGCCTGCCACGAATTCAACCAGGAAGAGTTCATCAACGGCCAGCTGACCCCGGTGTTCTTCGGTACCGCGCTGGGCAACTTCGGTGTCGACCATGTGCTTGACGCCGTCGTCGACTGGGCGCCGCGCCCGCTGGGTCGGGTTGCCCACGAGCGCACCGTGGAGCCAGTGGAAGAGAAGTTCACCGGTTTCGTGTTCAAGATCCAGGCAAACATGGACCCGAAACACCGCGACCGCATCGCTTTCATGCGCATCTGCTCGGGCAAGTACGAGAAGGGCATGAAGATGCGCCACGTGCGGATCAACAAGGACCTGCGTATCGGCGATGCGCTGACTTTCTTCTCGTCCGAGCGCGAGCAGCTGGAAGAGGCCTATGCCGGCGACATCATCGGGCTGCACAACCACGGCACCATCCAGATCGGCGACACCTTCACCGAAGGCGAGGCGCTGGGCTTCACCGGTATCCCGCACTTCGCCCCTGAGCTGTTCCGCCGGGTGCGCCTGAAGGACCCGCTGAAATCCAAGCAGCTGCGCCAGGGCCTGCAACAGCTGGCCGAAGAGGGTGCTACCCAGGTGTTCTTCCCTGAGCGCAGCAACGACATCATCCTCGGCGCAGTCGGTGTGCTGCAGTTTGACGTGGTCGCCAGTCGCCTGAAGGAAGAGTACAAGGTCGAGTGCGCCTACGAGCCGATCACCGTATGGTCGGCCCGCTGGATCGGCTGTGACGACAAGAAGAAGCTCGAGGAATTCCAGAACAAGGCCATGGAGAACCTGGCCATCGACGGTGGCGGGCATCTGACCTACCTGGCGCCGACCCGGGTCAACCTGTCGCTGATGGAAGAACGCTGGCCGGACATCAAGTTCCGCGCTACCCGCGAGCACCACTGATTTCGAGAGCTTGCTCCTGATTTTCAGGGCCTGCTCCTGCCCCTTGTGGGAGCGGGTTTACCCGCGAATGCGTCGGTAAACTCAACATCGCATTCGCGGGTGAACCCGCTCCCACAGGGACCGTGTCAAGGTCGAAATCAATTCCCGGCCTTGATACTGGTCCAGATCCGCGTGCGAATACGGTCGATCTTGGCCGGCATCGCCTCCAGCGCATACAGCTTGCCCATCACTTCCTCGCTCGGGTAAATCATCGTGTTGCCCTTCATCGCAGGCTCCACCAGCCCGTCCGCCGCGAGGTTGCCATTGGCGTACTGCACATGGTTGCTGATGTTGGCCATCACCTCCGGCTGCAGCAGGTAGTTCATGTAGGCATACCCGGCCTTTTCATCCGGTGCATCGGCCGGCATGGCGACCATGTCGAACCACATCGGTGCACCTTCTTTGGGTATCGAGTAGCCCACCTTCACCCCGTTCTTCGCCTCCTCGGCACGATTCTTCGCCTGCAGCACATCCCCGGAAAAACCCACCACCACGCAGATATCGCCGTTGGCCAGGTCGCCGGTGTACTTCGATGAATGGAAGTAGCTGATGTAGGGCCGCACCTGCATCAGCAGCGCCTTGGCCTTGTCGTAGTCCGCCGGGTTCTGGCTGTGGTGCGGCAGGCCCAGGTAGTGCAGGGCGATCGGTAACAGCTCGGGGCCGTTGTCCAGCACCGCGACGCCGCAGCTTTTCAGCTTGCTCATGTACTCGGGCTTGAAGATCAGGTCCCAGGAGTCCACCGGGACATTGTCGCCAAGCACCGCCTTGACCTTGTCGATGTTGTAGCCAATGCCGGTGCTGCCCCACAGGTACGGGAAGCCGTATTGGTTACCCGGGTCATTTACCTCCAGTGCCTTGAGCAACACCGGGTTGAGGTTGTGCCAGTTGGGCAGCTGCGACTTGTCCAGCTGCTTAAGGGCCTTGCCCTGGATTTGCCGGGCCATGAAGTGGTTGGACGGGAACACCACGTCGTAGCCGGAGTTGCCGGTCATCAGCTTGCCGTCGAGGGTTTCGTTGCTGTCGTAAACGTCGTAGGTGGGCACGATACCGCTGGCTTGCTGGAAGTTCTTCAGTGTGTCGGGGGCAACGTAGCTGGACCAGTTGTAGATCTTCACCGTTTCGGCGGCGCCGGCCACGCTGGCGGCCAGCATCAGGGGGGCGAGAAGGAGCGTGCGCATGTCGGGGTTACCTTGCTTTGTCTGTTGTTATCGAAGGCAGGCGATCAGCGGATCAGAAAATCAGAACGTAAGTCTTGCGAACGGTCTCCTGGATATCCCAGGTGCCCGTGCTGTTGGCCGGTAGCATCAGTGCGTCTCCGGCTTCTATGAACAAGGGCTCTCCACCGTCAGGGGTGAAGGTGCAGCGGCCCTTGGTGAAATGGCAGAACTCCTGCTGCACGATCTGCCGCCGCCAGCGCCCGGGGGTGCACTCCCAGATGCCGGTTTCGACGCCGTCGCTGCGCTCCACGCAGGTGATCGACGCTACCGCCACGGGCTCGCCAAGCGGTACCGCAACGGGGCTGGAGTTATCAAGCACGACGCTGTCGGTGTTCTTGAAATGGGTGATGCTCATGACCGGTAAATCCTGTGTCGGGGAAAGGGAAGTCAGTGCATGAAGCCTTCCATGAAGTCCGCAAGATTGCTGGCAAGGCGCCGCCTCCACGGCGCGCTGGCGGGGTTGGCGAGGGTCCGGTCCTCGTGGACGAAGCTCTGGATGATTGCGTTGTAGCCCAGCCAGCGGCAGGGCTCGGGTGGCCAACTGGCCAGGCTTGAAAGCGGGCGGTTGTCGAGCACCCAGGGTTGCGCGGTCAGTTCGTTGTGCTGGTCGAGGATCAGCGCCGCCAGGGTTCGCCCGCCCAGGTTGGTGGCACCGACGCCTTCGCCGCCGTAGCCGCCGGCCAGGGCGATGCCGCGCTGGCGGTCGCAGAGCATGTGTGGGCGGAAGCGCCGTGCCATGCCCAGGTTGCCGCCCCAGGAGTGGGTGATGCGCACGTGCTTCAGCTGCGGGAACAGTTCGCCGAACAGGTAGCGGCGCAGCTCGATTTCCTGTTCAGTGAGGCGGAAGTTTTCGCGCAGGCGGCCGCCGAAGCGGTAGCCGCCACGGGCGCCGAATACCAGGCGGTTGTCGGCCGTGCGCTGGCCGTAGGTGACCTGGCGGCTGCTCTCGCTGAAGGCCTGGCCCTGGTTCAGGCCGATCTGTTCCCAGGTGGCTTCCGGCAGGGGCTCGGTGGCTACCAGCAGGCTCTGTACCGGCAGCTGATGCTTGCCCAGTGGCGGCAGGCTGACGGCGTAGCCTTCCACGGCGGGTACCAGCCATTGGCAGCGAATGCGCGCCAGCGGGGTGCGCACCTCACCCGGCTGCCAGTCGATGGCTGGGGTGTTCTCGTAGATGGGTACGCCCAGCGCTTCTACCGCCCGGGCCAGACCACGCGCCAGTTTGGCGGGTTGGATGGTCGCGGTGTGCGGGCTGTAGATCGCGCCATAGGCATTGCTGACCCGCAACTGGGCGTCAAGCTGTTCGGGGCGCAGCCAGCGGTAGTCGTCCTCGGTCATGCCCTGGCGATAAAGGTTGTCGAGGTAGGTGCGCAGGCTGCGCTCCTGTTCCGGGTAGCGTGCGGCGCAGTACAGCACGCCGCCTTTGCGGTAGTCGCAGTCGATGCCTTCGCGTTGCAGCACGCCATGTACTTCATCGGGGATGGCATGCAGCAAGTCGATGCTGGCGCGGCGCTGCTGCGGCGACAGGGCGGCCAGAAGGCGGTCTTCGCCGAGCAGGTTGCCCATCAGCCACCCGCCGTTGCGCCCCGAGGCGCCATAACCGGCGATGTAGGCGTCGATTACTGCAATGTTCAGCTGCGGCGCCTGGCGCTTGAGGTAGTAGGCGGTCCACAGGCCAGTGTAGCCAGCGCCGATAATGCATACGTCCGCGTCCAGGTCCTCGCGCAGGGCCGGGCGGGCGCACAACGGCTCGTCTAGCTGGTCCATCCACAGGCTGAGCGTGCGCAGGGGTTGCATCGGGTTCGGCTCCACATCCGTCAGGTCTGTGGGCGATCCTAGTGGTGTCTACGGGCGGCTGTCTTACGTGCGTGCACGCAGGGAAATTTGCTTCAGGTATGCCTTGGGCGTAAGCCCGGTGTGCTCGCGGAAACACTTGTAGAACGCCGACAGGGAGTTGAAGCCGGCATTGAAGGCCAGCTCGTCGATCGTGGCCTCGATGCTGTCGTCATCGAGGCTGGCCATCAGGTGCTGCAGGCGGGCCTGGTTGACGTAGCGGTAGAAGCTTTGCCCTAGCACCTGGTTGAGCAGGTAGGAGATCTGGTTGCGGCTGTAGCCGCTGGCGTGTGCCACCTGCTGCAGGTCCAGCTCCGGGTCCAGGTAGGGGCGCTGGCGCTGGAAGTAGTGTTCCAGGTCCTGGGCCATGGTCGACAGTTGACGGGGCGACAGGCCCAGGCGGCTGGTGGCCGGGCGCGGGCCGGTAGTGGCATGGCCACTGCCGTTCCGGCGGACCAGCGTGGCGTATTCGTTGACCCGCCAGATCAGGCCGTCCTTGACGGTAATCGCCTCGCTGGACTGGAACGCAACCAGGCCGTCGCCGCCTTGGACCGTGACCTGGTACTGAATGAATGCTGTGCAGCCGTCCACGCGGATGCGGTCGCTGTGCACGATATCTTCGCCAGCTTCGTGAGGCAGGCAGGCGCGCACGTAGTCACGCAGTTCCTGATAGCCGAGCACGCGGTTCTGGAAGAAGTCGTGGTACTGAATGTCCGGGTGGTAGAGCGCAATGACGCCGTCGAGATCGCGGTGCTTCCAGCACAGGTGGTAGCGAAGCACGGTGTCGGCGGTAAGCGGGGTCTGCTCGGGGCCGTCAGGGAGGGTTCGGGCGGTCATGAGCCTGATAGTGCATTGCAGAACACCCAGCTGCAAGGGCGCGGATCCGGCATATTGCACGGTTTTGCCAAGCGGCTTGGGGAGTAAACCTTTGATTCGGTTGAGTATGATTTTTTGACCGTGATGGCATGGCGCGTGCACCTGTCAGTTCAACATCGAACAAGGAGAAAGGCCATGCGCTCGATACTGCTCTGGATGATTGGGGTACCGATTCCGGTGATTATTCTGATCTGGTTCTTCATGCATTGAGATTTTAAGGCCACTTTGCGGCCCATCGCGACACAAGGCCGCTCCTACAGGAGATCGCGGTCCCATGTAGGAGCGGCCTTGTGTCGCGATGGGCTGCAAAGCAGCCCCGGCTATCTAGAGGCTAAAGAAACTGCTCGGCATAGTGGCAAGCCACCTGCCGGGTACTCACCTGCCTGAGCGCTGGCACCTCCTTGGCACACCGCTCGGTCGCATACGGGCAGCGCTTGTGAAACGCACACCCATCCGGCGGGTTCAGCGGGTTGGGCAACTCCCCGGCAATGCGGATCTTCGGCTTCAAAGGGTCTGGGTGAATCGCCGGCGTCGCCGACAGCAGCGCCTGGGTATAAGGGTGCAACGGCCTTTCGTAGATATCTTCTTTCGGCCCCATCTCCGCCGGCCGCCCCAGGTACATCACCAGCACCTGATCGGCTACATGCCGCACCACCGCCAGGTTGTGCGAGATGAACACATAGGCAGTGTTGAACTCCTTCTGCAAATCCATGAACAGGTTCAGTACCTGAGCCTGGATCGATACGTCCAGCGCCGAGGTCGGCTCGTCCGCCACCAGCACCTTGGGTTGCAGCATCATTGCCCGGGCCAGGGCGATACGCTGGCGCTGGCCACCGGAGAACATGTGCGGGTAGCGCTGGTAATGCTCGGGGCGCAGGCCGACCTGTTCCATCATCTTCTGCACTTTTTCCCGCCGCTCGGCCTTGCTCAGCGAAGTATTGATCAGAAGCGGCTCGGCCAGCTGGTCACCAATCTTCTGCCGTGGGTTGAGCGAGGCGTAGGGGCTCTGGAACACCATCTGCACGTCGCGGCGCAGTTGTTTGCGCTCGCTCTTGCTGGCGCCTTTCACTTCGGTGCCGGCAATTTGCAGCGAACCGGACGACGGCTCTTCGATCAGGGTCAGCGCGCGGGCCAGGGTCGACTTGCCGCAGCCGGACTCGCCGACCACGGCCAAGGTCTTGCCGGCCTCCAGTTCGAACGACACGCCATTCAGCGCGCGGACCAGGGCGTGGCCCTTGAACAGCCCGCGGGAGACTTCGTAATGCCGGGTCAGCTCCCGGGCGGATAGAACGACGGCCATCACGCCACCTCCTGGTTCAACGGGTAGTAGCAACGCACCAGGCTATGGGCCTGGGGATCGAGGGGCGGGCGCTGGTGCCGGCAGTTGTCCTGCACGTACGGGCAGCGCGGTGACAGCAGGCAACCTACGGGGCGGTCGTAGCGACCGGGGACGATGCCGGGCAGGGTGGCAAGGCGTTCGGCACCGATGCTGTGCTCGGGGATCGCCGCCAGCAACGCTTCGCTGTAAGGGTGGGCGGGCACATCGAACAGCTCCGGCACCTGGCCCACTTCCACGGCCTGGCCGGCATACATCACGCACACCCGCCTGGCCGTTTCGGCGACCACGGCGAGGTCGTGGGTGATCAGGATGAGCGCCATGTTGCGCTCCTTCTGCAGGTTGACCAGCAGCTCCATGATCTGCGCCTGGATGGTCACGTCCAGCGCAGTGGTGGGTTCGTCGGCGATCAGCAGCTTGGGCTCGCCGGCAATCGCCATGGCAATCGCCACGCGCTGGCTCATGCCGCCGGACAGCTGGTGCGGGTAGGCGTCCAGGCGGCTTTCCGCAGCCGGGATCTCGACCTTTTTCAGCAGTTCCAGGGCACGCTGGCGCGCGGCCTTGCCCTTCAGGCCCAGGTGCTGGCGCAGCACTTCCTCGATCTGGTAACCCACGGTGTAGCTGGGGTTGAGCGCGGTCATCGGGTCCTGGAAGACCATGGCGATGTCCTTGCCCACCACCTTGCGTCGCTGGCGACCGCTGAGCTTGAGCATGTCGGTGCCATCGAACGTGAGCGAGTCCGCGGTGATGCGCCCGGGGGCGTCGATCAGGCCCATCAGGGCCATCATGGTCACGGACTTGCCCGAGCCGGATTCGCCGACGATGGCCAGGATCTCGCCGGCTTCCACCGTCAGGTCCAGGCCATCGACCACCGGTACTGCATTGGCGTCGCCGAAGCGCACGTTCAGGTTGTTGATCTGCAACAGTGACATGGCGTTCTCCTCAGGCGGCGTTCTTGAGTTTCGGGTCCAGCGCATCGCGCAGGCCGTCGCCCATCAGGTTGATTGCCAGCACACTGAGCAGAATGGTCAGGCCGGGCAGGCTCACCACCCACCAGGCGCGCTCGATGTAGTCACGGGCCGAAGCCAGCATGGTGCCCCACTCCGGGGTCGGCGGCTGTACACCAAGGCCGAGGAAGCCCAGGGCGGCGGCGTCAAGGATGGCCGAGGAGAAGCTGAGGGTGGCCTGCACGATCAGCGGCGCCATGCAGTTGGGCAGCACGGTGACGAACATCAGCCGTGGCAGCCCTGCACCAGCCAGGCGTGCGGCGGTAACGTAGTCGCGGTTCAGCTCACCCATCACGGCGGCGCGGGTCAGGCGCACGTAGGATGGCAACGACACGATGGCGATGGCGATCACGGTGTTGATCAGGCCTGGCCCGAGGATGGCGACGATGGCCACCGCCAGCAGCAGCGAGGGCAGGGCCAGCATCACGTCCATCAGGCGCATGATCGACGGGCCGAGCAGTTGCGGGAAGAAACCGGCCAGCAGGCCCAGCAGGATGCCTGGGATCAGCGACATCACCACCGACGACAGGCCGATCAGCAGCGACAGCCGCGCGCCCTGGATCAGCCGTGAGAGCAGATCGCGGCCCAGTTCGTCGGTACCGAGAATGAACTGCCAGCTGCCACCTTCGAGCCACACCGGGGGGGTCAGCAGGAATTCGCGATATTGCTCGCTCGGGTCGTGCGGGGCGACCCACGGCGCGAACAGCGCGCAGAACACCACCAGGCACATGAAGGCCAGGCCCATCACCGCGCCTTTGTTGCGGGCGAAGGCTTGCCAGAATTCTTTGTATGGCGAGGGGTAGAGCAGGCTCTGGTCCACCGGGCTGACCGGTGTGACGGATTTCGGAATCGGGCTAGTCATGGCGAAGGCCTCAGCGCTGATGACGGATGCGTGGGTTGGCCAGGCCGTAGAGGATATCCACGACGAAGTTGACCAGGATCACCAGGCAGGCGATCAACAGGATGCCGTTCTGGACCACGGGGTAGTCACGGGCACCGATGGCTTCGATCAGCCACTTGCCGATGCCCGGCCAGGAAAAGATGGTTTCGGTCAGCACCGCACCGGCCAGCAACGTGCCGACCTGCAGGCCGAATACGGTCAGTACCGGGATCAGCGCGTTGCGCAGGCCGTGCACGAACACCACGCGGGCCGGCGACAGGCCTTTGGCGCGGGCGGTGCGGATGTAATCCTCGCGCAGCACTTCGAGCATCGACGAGCGGGTCATGCGGGCAATCACCGCCAGCGGGATGGTGCCAAGCACGATGGCCGGCAAAATCAGGTGCATCACCGCGTCCTTGAACGCACCTTCCTCGTCGCTGAGCAGGGTGTCGATGAGCATGAAGCCGGTCTTCGGCTCGATGTCGTAGAGCAGGTCGATGCGCCCGGAAACCGGGGTCCAGCCCAGGCTTACCGAGAAGAACATGATCAGGATCAGGCCCCACCAGAAGATCGGCATGGAGTAACCGGCCAGGGAAATACCCATCACCCCGTGGTCGAACAGCGATCCGCGCTTGAGCGCAGCGATCACGCCGGCCAGCAGGCCGACGATGCCGGCGAACAACAGGGCGGCGAAGGCCAGTTCGAGGGTGGCCGGGAACAGGGTGAGGAACTCGCTCCACACGCTCTCGCGGGTGCGCAGCGATTCACCGAGGTCACCCTGGGCCAGCTTGCCGACGTAGTCCAGGTACTGGACCGGCAGCGGCTTGTTCAGGCCCAGGCGCTCCATGGCCTGGGCATGCATTTCGGGGTCGACCCTGCGCTCGCCCATCATCACTTCCACCGGGTCGCCGGGGATCAGGCGTATGAGCGCGAAGGTCAGCAAGGTGATACCGAAAAAGGTCGGTATCAGCAGGCCAAGGCGCCGGGCAATAAAGCTCAACATTGTCGGGGTTACCTCATCAGGCCGTGGGGCGATCAGCCCGCTACGGTGGTGCCGCCGGTTCCCGTGTGGGTTGCCGGCGGTCGTTGTTGTTCTACTTCACCTTGGTGGTGGCGAAGTTGTTGTTGGTCAGAGGGTTGATCACGTAGCCCTCCACGTTGTCACGCATGGCGGTGAACATCTTTGGATGGGCCATGCTGATCCAGGGTTGGTCGTCATCGTACACTTTCAATGCCTCGTTATAGAGCCTTGCACGCTCGTCGTTGTCGATCACTTCGCGGGCGCGGCTGATCAACTCCTGGAACTTAGGGTTGCACCAGCGCGCATAGTTCTCGCCGCTTTTGGCGGCATCGCAACTGAGCAGCGGGCTGAGGAAGTTGTCCGGGTCGCCGTTGTCGCCGGCCCAGCCGGTGGACACCAGGTCGGCCTCGCCTTTCTTGGCCCGGCGCAGCATTTCGGCCCACTCCATCACGCGGATGTCCAGCTTCAGGCCGATCTGTTTGAGGTCGGCCTGCAGCATCTCGGCAGACAAACGCGGGTTGGGGTTGGTCGGGCCGCCGCCGTTGCGCGTGAACAGGGTGATTACCGTACCTTCGGGCACGCCCGCCTGCTTGAGCAGATCGCGCGCCTTGGCCAGGTCGCGGGGCGGGTTTCTGTTCTCGTTGTTGTAGCCGATCATGGTCGGCGGGTACGGATTCACGCCGACCAGTGCATTGCCTTTGCCGAACAATTGGTCGACATGGGTCTGGCGGTCGAAGGCCATGTTGATGGCTTTGCGCACGCGAACGTCGCTCAGGTATTTGTGTTCGGTGTTCATCGAGATGTAACCGGTGACCAAGGCCTCGATCTCCTCGACCTTGAGTTTCGGGTCCTGCTTGATCGACGGTACATCATCGGGCTTGGGATAGAGTGCCACCTGGCATTCGTTGGCGCGCAGTTTCTGCAGGCGCACGTTGCTGTCGGTAGCGATAGCGAAGACCAGCGCATCGGCAGGCGGCTTGCCGCGGAAATAGTCCGGGTTGGGCTTGAAGCGAACCTGGGCATCCTTGTTGTAGCGCTGGAAGATGAACGGGCCGGTGCCGATTGGCTTGCTGTTCAACTCGGCAGCCTTGCCGGCCTTGAGCAGCTGGTCGCCGTACTCGGCGGAGTAGATCGAGGTGAAGCCCATGGCCATGTCGCGCAGGAATGGCGCTTCCGGTCGGTTAAGGGTAATCACCACGGTGTGCTCGTCGGCTTTGCTGACCGACTTGAGCAGGTCCTTGAAGCCCATGCTCTCGAAGTACGGGTACCCGACGCTGGTCTTGTCATGCCATGGATGGTTCGGATCGAGCTGGCGATTGAGGCTCCACAGGACGTCATCGGCGTTGAAGTCGCGGGTGGGCTTGAAGTAGTCGGTAGTGTGGAACTTCACGCCCTGGCGCAGGTGGAAGGTGTAGGTCAGGCCGTCTGCTGAAATGTCCCAGCGCTCGGCCAAGGCCGGCTGGACTTCGGTGGTACCGGGCTTGAAGTCGACCAGGCGGTTGAATACCGTCTCGGCAGAGGCATCGGCGGTAACCGCAGTGGTGTACTGGACGATGTCGAACCCTTCAGGGCTGGCTTCGGTGCACACCACCAGCGGTTTGGCCGCCAGTTGCGTGGCGCTGCCCAGGACCAGCGCTGCCAGGGCTAGGCGCAGCGGCAGCGATTTCATGAAAGCTTTCTGCATGGGTTGAAACTCCCTGCTTGCATTGATTCCAGCGTAGCCGCCACGGCCCGCAGCGAAGCAGGCCGTGGCGCCGGCGGTCAGAGAATGTTGAATGGAATGGTGGTCACCACCCGGAACTCATCCAGGCTGCCATCGCCCTGGGCCTTGCTGGCGCGGTGCGCGGTGTAGGTAGCACGGATGCTGGTGTCCTTCAGCGGCCCGCTCTGTACCGCGTAGCTGGTGCCGAAGCCCCACTCGTAGTGGGTTTCGCCATCCAGGCCGTTCACGTCATAGGCGGTACCGCGGTAATGGGTACCATCGATGCCCCAGCCGCGGGCGTTGTACAGGTTGAACTTCAGGCCCGGCACGCCGTACGGCGCCATGTTCAGCACGTAGGAGATCTGCAGCGATTTCTCGTTGGGGCCGTTGAAGTCCGACAGCAGCGAGTTGGCCAGGTAGATGCCGTTGGTTTCGTGCAGGTAGTCGAAGTACTCGTTGCCGTTGACCTGCTGCCAGGAGGCGCTGAGGGTGTGGGCCTGGTGGGTAAGGCCGAACGACAGGCTGTAGGTGTCGTTGTCGATATCGCCCATCTTCTTGCTGCCGGCGTCGACGGTCTTGTAGTAGTTCAGGCCAGTGCTCAGGCTGAGCACTGCGCTGTCGCCGAGCACGTGGTTGGCGCCGAAGTAGTACTGGTTCCAGAAGTCGTCGACCTTGGTGGCGTACAGGCTGGTGCTAAGGCTCTTGAACGGCTGGTAGTTGATGCCGGCGGTGCTGGCGCGGTCGGTTTCAACGCCAGTGGCACTGTACTCGCTGCGGAACTTGCTGAGGCTTTGTTCGGTACGCGGCGAGACGCGGTCGAAGGTGCCAAGATCGAAGCTCAGGTTGTCGAATTCGGCACTGTGCAAAAACGCGCCCTGGAAGCTCGAGGGCAGGGCACGGTTGCCGATGTAGGCGATCATCGGCGTGTCCACCGATTGGCGGCCGACGGTGAGGGTGGTGTTGGACACCCGCGCCTTCACGTTGGCCAGGCCCATCTTGCTCCACTGGCCAACCGGGTCGCCGTCGCTGTGGGTCAGGGTGCGGTTGTTGGGGCCGGCGACGTCCTCGCGGTTCTGTTGCAGGGCGATGGCATTGTAGCCGGCGGCTTCGACGGCGAAGCCGACGGTGCCCTGGGTGAAGCCGGAGCTGTAGTTGAGGATGGTGCCCTGCACCCAGTTCTCGCGGCTGTGAGTGTCGTGGCGGGTGCCGTCGCTCTTGTAGTACTTCCACAGCGGGGCGCGTGCGGCGCGCTCGCGGGCATACCAGTTGCGGGTGCTGCCGGACAGGCTCTGGCCATCGACGAAGCCGCTGGCCTGTTCCTGCTCGCTGCTGCCTTTGAGGGTGATGGGCACGTATTCCTGGCTTTGCGGGTCGGCCTGGGCCACGGTGGATAAGGCACTGATGGATAACGCCAGTGCGGTCAAGGTGAATAGTCTCAAGGTTAAAGCTCCCTTTCTGTTCTTCTAGTTATTGCCTGGCCTTGTGGGCCGGGCTTCTTGCTGCGGTGTTGCCAGGGTTGCCCGGGGTCTCCGGGCTGAATCGGGGAGTTGTGTTGGCTGTGCCGGCCCTTTCGCGGGTAAACCCGCTCCCACAGGGGCACCACAGGTTTCGGCATGTGCGCCGTACCTGTGGGAGCGGGTTTCCCCGCGAAGAGGCCCATGAGGGATAAAGATCAATCAACACTCACACCGGAAAAAACGTTGCGCCCGAAAGGGCTGACCTTGAATTCGGAAACCTTGATGCTGAGCGGTTGGTTGACCGTGGAGTGCGCCACCGGGGTAATCGGCACCTGTTGCTTGAGCCGCTGCTGGGCCTGTTTGTACAGGGCGGTGCGCTGCGCGCGGTCGGTGACCTGCTTGGCCTGCTTGACCAGGCTGTCGTACTGCGGATCGCACCACTGCGAGTAGTTGTTGCTGCCGATGGCATCGCAGTTGTAGAGGGTGCCCAGCCAGTTGTCCGGGTCGCCGTTGTCTCCGGTCCAGCCGATCAGAGCGATATCGTGCTCGCCGCTTTTCATGCGCTTGAGGTACTCGCCCCATTCGTAGCTGACAATGCGCACCTTGAAGCCGAGCTTGCTCCAGTCGGCCTGGAGCATCTCCGCCATCAGCTTGGCGTTGGGGTTGTACGGGCGCTGCACCGGCATGGCCCACAGGGTGATCTCGGTGCCTGGCTTGACCCCGGCCTGCTGCAGTAGCTGCTTGGCCTTTTCAGGGTCGAAGGGCGCGTCCTTGATGCTGTCGTCATAGGACCACTGGGTCGGCGGCATGGCGTTGACTGCCAGCTGGCCGGAATCCTGGTACACGGCCTGGATGATCGCCTGCTTGTTCACTGCCATGTCCATCGCCTGGCGCACTTCCAGGCGGTCGAACGGTGGGTGCTGGGTGTTGTAGGCGATGTAGCCGAGGTTGAAGCCAGGTTGCTGCAGCACTTGCAGTTTGCTGTCGGCCTTGAGTGCAGGCAGGTCGGCGGGGCGCGGGTGCAGGGTGACCTGGCATTCGTTGCGGCGCAGCTTCTGGATGCGCACCGAAGGGTCGATGTTGATCGAGAACACCAGGTTGTCGATCTTCACGTCCTGCGGTGACCAATAGGCCTTGTTGCCCTTGTAGCGGATCTGCGAATCCTTCTGATAACGCTGGAAAACGAACGGGCCGGTGCCAATCGGTTGCTGGTTGATGTCGCTGGGGCGGCCGCTGGCCATCAGCTGTTCGGCGTATTCGGCAGAGAGGATGGAAGCAAAGCTCATGGCCAGGTTCTGAATGAACGCGGCATCGACGCTGTTCAGAGTGAACACCACGGTCAGTGGATCGGTCTTTTCGACACGGGCGATGTTCTTGTCCAGGCCCATGCTGATGAAATAGGGGAACTCGGTCGGGTAGGCCAGGCGGAATGGGTGGTTCTTGTCGAGCATGCGGTTGAAGGTGAACAGCACATCGTCGGCGTTGAAGTCGCGGCTCGGCTTGAAGGTCTTGTTGCTGTGGAATTTCACCCCTTCGCGCAGATGGAAGGTATAGCGCAGGCCATCCTCGGACACCTCCCAGCGGGTCGCCAGGGCAGGGTGCACGGCAGTGCCCCCGCGTTCGAACTCGACCAGGCGGTTGTAGATCGGTTCGGCTGCATCGTTGTCGGTGGCGCTGGTGTACTGGGCAGTGTCGAAGCCGGCGGGGCTGCCTTCGGAACAGAACACCAGGTTGTTGGCCAGCAGGGCCGGTGATTGGCTGATCAGGCCCAGGGCAAGCAGGGCGGAAACTCGGGTGGTATGGCGCATGGCAAGTCCTTTTACGTCTGTTTGCGCCGCCTCGGGGTACGAATGGCGGCAACAGGTCGCCGACCCCGCTGCGGATGGCGGCGGGACGACATGAAAAGGTGGCAAGGTTGGCGGGCACCCGCCGCTCAGCGGGTGCCGTAGCTAGGCTATTTGTCCACGCTGACGCCGTAGAAGGAGTTCAGTCCGAATGGGCTGATCTTGAAGTCCTTCACCTTGGCGCTCATGGGCTGGTACACGGTGGAGTGGGCGATCGGGGTGATCGGCACCTGCTCCTTGAGGATGTGCTGCGCCTTTTGATACAGCTCGGTGCGCTTGGCCTGGTCGGAAGTGGCCTTGGCCTGCTTGATCAGGTCGTCGTAGGGCTTGTAGCACCACTTGGAGAAGTTGTTGCCGTTCATGGCATCGCAGCCGTACAGGGTGCCCAGCCAGTTGTCCGGGTCACCGTTGTCACCGCTCCAGCCGATCAGCATGGCGCCCTGTTCGCCGCCTTTGGAGCGCTTGATGTACTCGCCCCATTCATAGCTGACGATCTTCGCCTTGATGCCGACCTTGGCCCAGTCGGATTGCAGCATCTCGGCCATCAGCTTGGCATTGGGGTTGTACGGACGTTGCACGGGCATCGCCCACAAGGTGATTTCGGTGCCTTCCTTGATGCCAGCTTCCTTGAGCAGTTGCTTGGCTTTTTCAGGGTCGAATGGCGCGTCCTTGATGCTGTCGTCATAGGACCACTGAGTCGGGGGCATGGCGTTGACCGCCAGTTGGCCGGCGCCTTGGTAGACCGACTCGATGATCTTTTTCTTGTCCACGGCCATGTCCAGCGCCTCGCGGACTTTCAGCTGGGCCAGCGGGTTGGCCTCGTTGCTGCCCTTGACCTTGTCCATCACGTTGTAGGCGATGTAGCCGAGGTTGAAGCCGGCTTGCTGCGGCATCTGCAGCTTAGGGTCCTGTTTCAGCGGCTGGATGTCGGCAGGGCGAGGGAACAAAGTGACCTGGCACTCGTTCTTCTTCAGTTTCTGCATGCGCACCGACGCATCGGTGGTGATAGCGAAGATCAGGTTGTCGATCTTCACGTCATCGGGTTGCCAGTAGTCCTTGTTGCCCTTGAAGCGGATCTGCGCGTCCTTCTGGTACTTGCTGAACACGAACGGGCCAGTGCCGATCGGCTTCTGGTTGATGTCGGCGGCCTTGCCGTCCTTGAGCAACTGGTCGGCGTATTCGGCGGACTGGATCGAGGCGAAGCTCATGGCCAGGTTCTGGATGAATGCGGCGTCGACTTCGTTGAGGGTGAACTTGACAGTTTGTTCGTCGAGCTTCTCCAGTTTGGCGATGTTCTTGTCCATGCCCATGTCGGTGAAGTACGGGAACTCGGTGGGGTAGGCCTTGCGGAACGGGTGGTCCTTGTCGAGCATGCGGTTGAAGGTGAACAGCACGTCGTCGGCGTTGAAGTTGCGGGTGGGCTTGAAGTAGTCGGTGGTGTGGAACTTGACCCCTTCGCGCAGGTGGAAGGTGTAGGTCTTTCCGTCGTCGGAGACTTCCCACTTGGTTGCCAGACCCGGGATGACGGCAGTACCGCCACGTTCAAACTGGGTCAGGCGGTTGAACACGGTCTCAGCCGAGGCGTCGAAGTCAGTCCCTGTGGTGTATTGCCCCGGGTCGAAGCCGGCCGGGCTACCTTCGGAGCAGAACACCAGGTTGGACGCGGCGAGGGCCGACGGTGCGCCGGATAGCAAGCCTGCGCCTAGCAGGAACGGAATGACTGCGTGTTTGAGCATGGTGGCCTCATTGTTGTCATTTTTCGATTGAGGTGGCCTCGTGAGCCGACCTGCGGATACTTATGCAGGGGCTGTTCCCAATGCAATATGCCGAGGGATAGTTGACGCCAGAAAAGTGGTACGGTCGTACATGGATGTCGCATTGATATAACTTTCAGCGAAGTTAAACGTTTGCGGGGGCAAAATGATGGCTTTTTGCGGGATGTTGCGGGGGCGGGATTAGTGTAGGAAGCACCTAATTGGTGCGTAGGAAATGTCTGAATCTGCGTTTTTTCGACTGACCTCATCGGCGGCAAGCCAGCTCCCACAGGTACAACACAAGGGCTGAAACCTGTGGTGTATCTGTGGGCGCTGGCTTGCCGGCGGGCGCAATGCGCCCCCGGCGAACTCAAGGCATCTGCACTTCGATCAGGCCATCGGCATTCATGCTCACTTCACTGGTCCCGGCCTCGATGTCCGGCGCCGGTGCCGACTCATCAGCTCCCATGGCCTTCATCGCCATCGGCGCACTTCGCAGGTAAGGGCGTGGGTAACCGCTGCTGTTGAGGTTCAGGCTGACCACTTTATAGCCCTTGCCCCCCAGCGCCTCGGTAGCCAGCTGCGCACGCGCCTTGAAGGCATCCACCGCATCCTTGAGCAGTGCATCCTCGCTGGCCTTGCGCGTGGCCGGGGCGATGGAGAAGTCCATGCCACCCATTTTCAGCTCTTGCAGCAGGTCGGCGGTCAGCTGCGACAGGGCCGGGAAGTTGGCGCTTTCCAGGCGCAACTCGGCGCGCTCGCGCCAGCCGGTGATCTTCTGGCCCTTGCTGTCATATACCGGATAGCTGTTGCGGCTCCCCTGGCTGATCTTCACATCCTTGACCTGGCGCGACTGCTGTACTGCCTTGTTCATGGTTTCGGTGATCTGCTTGGCAAGCTTGCCCGGGTCGGTGTTCTGCGCTTCGCTGTACAGGGTAACGACCATCAGGTCACGCGCCACTTCCTTGCTGACCTCGGCACGCAGCGAGACCTGGTTGTAGCGCGGCTCATCGGCAGCCAGCGCCGGCAGACTGGCGAGCAGGCCGCAGGACAGGATCAGGGCGGTGCCGCGACGTGGGATTTGCATGTGGTACTCCTTGGCAATATAAGGCGTGGGTTGTTGTCATCCATTCCACGCATGGCCCATCAGACCGGCAACAGTGTAGTGGGTTCAAAAGTGCCATCATCAACCTGTGACAAAGTGTGGCGCTTTGCCGCATCGCTGCAGCGAGGCGCCCGGCTTCGGTATACTCCAGCCGATTTTTCTGGAGCACTCATCAGGAGAGCTCATGCTCGCCGCCGTACAACCGCTGTCCGCTACCCGCCAGAACCTCTGGCGCCTGACCGTCATTCGGGTCCTGGTCCTGGCTGCCCAGGCCGGCTCCGTGGGCGTCGCCTACTGGACCGAACTGCTGCCCTTGCCCTGGTTGTCGCTGGCCGGCACCTTGGCCTTGTCTTCGCTGCTGTGCGCCTTCACGGCCCTGCGCCTGCGCCTTTCGTTGCCGGTCACCGAGCTGGAGTACGCCCTGCAACTGGCCTGCGACCTGCTGATCCACAGTGCCTTGCTGTATTACTCCGGCGGCTCGACCAACCCGTTCGTGTCGTATTACCTGGTGCCACTGGCGATTGCCGCAGTCACCTTGCCGTGGCTGTATTCGCTGATCCTTTCCGGCATCGCACTGACCGCCTACAGTCTGCTTTTGGTGCAGTTCTACCCGCTTGAAGGCCTGCCGATGGCGCGGGACAAGATGCAGGTGTACGGCATGTGGCTGAGCATTGCCCTGGCAGCGGCAGTGATTACCTTCTTTGCCGCGCGCATGGCCGAAGAGCTGCGCCGCCAGGAGCAGCTGCGTTCAGAGCGGCGTGAAGAAAGCCTGCGTGACGAGCAACTGCTGGCCGTGGCCACCCAGGCCGCCGGTGCCGCCCATGAACTGGGCACGCCGTTGGCGACCATGAGCGTGCTGCTGAACGAGATGCGCCAGGACCACGCCGACCCGCTGCTGCAGGAGGACCTGCAGATCCTTCAGGACCAGGTGAAGCTGTGCAAGGAAACCCTGCAACAGCTGGTGCGCGCCGCCGAAGCCAACCGTCGCCTGGCCGTGGTGGAGCAGGACGTCACGGCCTGGCTGGACGAGGCGCTCAACCGTTGGCACCTGATGCGCCCGGAAGCCAGCTACCGCTTCCAGCGCCTGCGCGACGGCCAGGTGCCACGCCTGACCCCGCCGCCGGACCTGACCCAGGCCCTGTTGAACCTGTTGAACAATGCCGCCGACGCCTGCCCCGATGACCTTGAAGTGCGCCTGGACTGGGACGCCCATGACATCGTCATCAGCATCCGCGACCATGGCCCCGGCGTGCCGCCGGCCATCGCCGAAGCCATCGGCAAACCCTTCATTACCACCAAAGGCAAAGGCTTCGGCCTGGGCCTTTTCTTGAGCAAGGCCAGCGTGACCCGTGCGGGCGGTTCGGTGAAACTCTATAGTCATGAACAGGGTGGCACCCTGACCGAACTGCGCCTGCCTTATGGCAAGCGAGGAGATGAATGATGAGCGAAGAAAACCAGGTCGAAGGCGAAGAGCTGCCGCACCTGCTGCTGGTGGATGACGATGCCACCTTTACCCGGGTCATGGCCCGTGCCATGAGCCGCCGCGGTTTCCGCGTGAGCACCGCCAGCTCTGCCGAGGAAGGGTTGATCCTGGCCCAGCAGGACCTGCCGGACTACGCCACGCTGGACCTGAAGATGGACGGCGACTCCGGGCTGGTGCTGCTGCCCAAGCTGCTGGAGCTGGACCCGGAGATGCGCGTGGTGATCCTGACCGGTTACTCGAGCATTGCCACCGCGGTGGAAGCGGTCAAGCGCGGTGCCTGCAACTACCTGTGCAAACCGGCGGATGCCGATGATGTGCTGGCGGCGTTGCTGTCGGAGCACACCGACCTGGACACCTTGGTGCCGGAAAACCCGATGTCGGTCGACCGCCTGCAGTGGGAACACATCCAGCGGGTGCTGAACGAGCACGAAGGCAATATCTCGGCCACCGCGCGGGCGCTGGGCATGCACAGGCGGACCTTGCAGCGCAAACTGCAGAAGCGCCCGGTTCGGCGCTGATTCCTGCTGGGCTTGTACCGGCCTGTTCGCGGGCTTGCCCGCTCCCACAGGTACTGCACAGGTCTTGCGGCTTGTGTAATACCTGTGGGAGCGGGCAAGCCCGCGAACAGGCCGGTACTGACAGAAATTTCTCTGTAATACCCCGCGATCCCCGCAAGTCCCGGCCGTTGGCGTATCATTAGCCCCCTAACGGCAACCCCCTCCAGGATCGCTTGCGCATGCTCGCCCTTCTTATCCAGACACTGAACATCACGGCCCCGGTCTTCGCCATGCTGTTCATGGGCGTGCTGCTCAAACGTATCCGCCTGATCGACGACAATTTCAACCGCGTCGCCTCACAGTTGGTGTTCAACGTGTGCATGCCGGCGCTGCTGTTCCTCGGCATCTATCACGCCGACCTGGCCACGGCGGTCAAACCCGGCGTCCTTCTTTATTTCATCGTCGCCACCCTGGCCGGCTTCGCCATAGCCTGGGGCATGGCTATCTGGCGCAGCCCGCTGGCCGACCGGGGCATCTATACCCAGGGTGCGTTCCGTGGCAACAACGGCGTGATCGGCCTGGCCCTGGCCGCCAGTCTCTACGGCGACTACGGCATCTCCCTGGGTGCGGTGCTCGCCGGCCTGGTCATCCTCATGTACAACTCGCTGTCGGCAGTGGTGCTGGCGGTGTACAGCCCGGACCTGAAGTCCGACCCGTGGAGCATCTGCAAAAGCATTCTCAGCAACCCGCTGATCATCAGTGTGCTGGTGGCCACGCCCATGGCGTACGGCCAGGTGCCGCTGCCCAACTGGCTGCTCACCTCGGGCGACTACCTGGCGCAGATGACCCTGCCGCTGGCGCTGATCTGCATCGGTGGCACGCTGTCGATGGCGGCGCTGCGCGACAGTGGCAGGCTGGCCATCGACGCCAGCCTGGTGAAGATGGTCTGGCTACCGCTGCTCGGTACCCTCGGCGCCTGGCTATGCGGCTTCCGCGGCGCCGAGCTGGGCATCCTGTTCCTGTACATCGGCAGCCCGACCGCAGCGGCCAGCTACGTCATGGCGCGGGCGGCCAACGGCAACCATGAGCTGGCGGCGTCGATCATCGTGATTACCACGCTAATGGCGGCGATCACCACCAACATTGGTATTTTCATCTTGCAGTGGGGCGGATGGATCTAGATCCTTGACTGCAAACAACACAAAAAACACAGCCTCACTGAGCTAAAGGACACTTCATGCAAGACCAGAGCACGCCCGAGCGGTTACAGCGCGGGCTGAAGAATCGCCATATCCAGCTGATCGCGCTGGGTGGGGCCATCGGTACCGGGTTGTTCCTGGGCATTGCCCAGACCATCCAGCTGGCCGGCCCCTCCGTCCTGCTGGGCTACGCCATTGCCGGCCTGATGGCCTTCCTGATCATGCGCCAGCTCGGTGAGATGGTGGTGGAAGAGCCGGTGGCCGGCAGCTTCAGCCACTTCGCCCACCAGTACTGGAGCGAGTTCGCCGGCTTCGTCTCGGGCTGGAACTACTGGGTGGTGTACGTACTGGTCGGCATGGCCGAGCTGACAGCGGTGGGTATCTACGTGCAGTACTGGTGGCCCGGCTTCCCCACCTGGGCCACGGCGGCGATCTTCTTCGTGGTGATCAACCTGATCAACCTGACCCAGGTGAAGGTCTACGGCGAGATGGAGTTCTGGTTCGCCCTGGTCAAGGTAGTGGCCATCGTCAGCATGATCGGCTTCGGCGCCTGGCTGCTGGCCAGCGGCCATGGCGGCCCGGACGCCAGCGTGGCAAACCTCTGGCAGTACGGTGGCTTCTTCCCCAACGGCGTCAGCGGCCTGGTGATGGCACTGGCAGTGATCATGTTCTCGTTCGGTGGCCTGGAACTGGTGGGCATCACCGCCGCCGAGGCCGACAACCCGCGTCAGAGCATCCCCAAAGCCACCAACCAGGTGGTGTACCGCATCCTCATCTTCTACATCGGTGCCCTGGCGGTGCTGCTTTCGCTGTACCCGTGGCAGAAGGTGGTGCAGGGTGGCAGCCCGTTCGTGATGATCTTCCACGAACTGGACAGTGACCTGGTGGCGACCATCCTCAATATCGTGGTGCTGACGGCCGCGCTGTCGGTATACAACAGCTGCGTGTACGCCAACAGTCGCATGCTGTTCGGCCTGGCCAGCCAGGGCGACGCACCGCGTCAGTTGCTGAAGGTGAGCCGTAGCGGCGTGCCGCTGACCGCGCTGGGTGTGTCGGCTTTCGCCACCGGGCTGTGCGTGCTGATCAACTACCTGATGCCGGGTGAAGCCTTTGGTTTGCTGATGGCCCTGGCGGTGTCGGCGTTGGTGATCAACTGGGCGAGCATCAGCATCACCCACCTGAAGTTCCGCAAGGCCAAGCTGGCGGCCGGGATCACCCCGTTCTACAAGAGCTGGGGGCACCCGGTCACCAACTACCTGTGCCTGGCGTTCATCGTGCTGATCCTGGTGGTGATGTACCTGACCCCGCCGATTCGCATCTCGGTGATGCTGATTCCGGGGTGGATCCTGGTGCTGTGGGTGGCCTTCAAGATGAAGAAGGCTCGCCAGGCCAGGTAGGTAACACAGTACCGGCCTCTTCGCGGGCACGCCCGCTCCCACAGGTACTGCACAGGTCTCAGAGCCTGTAGGGTCCCTGTGGGGGCGGGCGTGCCCGCGAAGAGGCCGGTACAGGCTACCTATTGATAACTGTCGATCACTTCCTGTGCCGCACGGAACGCATCAATCGCCGCCGGCACCCCCGCATACACCGCGCAATGGAGCAGCGCTTCGCGAATCTCCTCCACCGTACAGCCATTGTTCAACGCACCGCGCACATGCCCCTTGAGCTCCTGCGGGCACTTGAGTGCGGTCAGCGTAGCCAGGGTAATCAGGCTGCGGGTTTTCAGCGGCAGCCCGTCGCGGGCCCACACGCTGCCCCAGGCATGTTCGTTGACGAAGTCCTGCAGCGGTTGGGTAAAGTCGGTGGCATTGCCCAAGGCGCGGTCGACGAACGCATCGCCCATGACCTGGCGCCGAATCTGTTCGCCGGTTTTCTTGCTGTCAGCCATGTTGTTTTCCTTAGTGTTGGCGGCGCCAGGCTCGTGCGGTGGTGTACAGCAACACCATGGCGAGCACCGGCAGTACGTAGAACAGCATCAACCGCTCCAGGCGGCCGGCCAGTGGCATGCCCATGGTGAACGCCGCCACGTGCAGCCCATAGGCCAGGTACAGGCAAAGGAACACCAGGCCTTCGGCGCGGGTGATGCGGTAACCGGAATAGAACACCGGCAGGCTCAGCGCAGCAACACCCAGCATTACCGGCAGGTCGAAGGCCAAGGCGTTGGGCGAGATCGACAGCGGCTCGGGAGCCACCAGTGCGGTCAGGCCCAGCACCGCCAGCAGGTTCAACAGGTTGCTGCCTATCACTGTTCCCACGGCGATTTCTCGTTCACCGCGCAGGGCGGCGATCAGCGCAGCAGCCAGTTCTGGCAGGGAAGTGCAGATGGCAACGACGGTAAGGCCGATGATGCGCTCGGACAGCCCCAGGTCGGTGGCCACCTCCACGGCGGCTTCAAGCAACAAGTGACCCGCCAGGCTCAGCAGACCCAGGCCGGCCAGCACCTGCAGCAGCGTGCCTGACCAGAAGCGCCCGGTGCTGCTGGTGACAGTGGCCGGTGCGGGGTAGGTGCGGGCGTAGTGGCGCGACTGGTGCCAAAGCATTGCCAGGTAGCCGGCCAGGCCGATCAGCAGCAACACCCCTTCGGCCCGGCCCAGGTGGCCGTTGGCGGATAACGCGTAGACCAGGCCGCTGGCGACGATCATCAGTGGAATGTCCAGGCGCACCAGTTGCCGCGACACGCGCAGCGGGATGATCAGTGCGGCCAGGCCGAGGATGACCAGTACGTTGAAAATGTTGCTGCCGATAACGCTGCCCACCGCCACATCTGGCGCGCCCTGGTAGGCGGCCTGCAGGCTCACGGTCATCTGCGGGGCAGTGCTGCCGAAAGCCACCAGGCTCAGGCCGATGATCAGAGGGCGTACGTGCAGGCGCTGGGCCAGGTGCAGCGCTGCGCGTACCAGCAGTTCGGCGCCGCCGATCAGCAACAGCAGGGCGATGCCCAGTTGCAGGAGGCTGAAGGTGGGAAGGATAGCCAGGTCGAAAATGGTCGGACTCCTGTCGCGTCAGTCGCTAAGCCCTTGTACTCGCACGCGCGCGGTTCCGCTACGGATCATGCCGATTTTTTCTGCGGCGGCACGTGAAAGATCGATCAGGCGGCCGCGGGTATGCGGGCCACGGTCGTTGATGCGCACCACGACGCTGCGCTGGTTGGCCAGGTTGGTCACCCGTACCCGGGTGCCGAAGGGCAGGCTGCGGTGGGCTGCGGTGAGCCCGTGCTGGTTGAATGGTTCGCCGCTGGCGGTGCGTTTGCCGTGGTGACGCGCGCCGTAATAGGAAGCGGTGCCGGTCTTGTCGTAACCGTCGGGGTCGATGTCCTGGCTGGCGCAGCCGGCCAGCAGGGAGAAGAGGGCGAGGGTGCTCAGGGATCGCTTTAGCAATTCGAATGCTCCGGTGCGGCCATTCGCGGCTAAAGCCGCTCCCACAGGTACGGCGCTGTACCTGTGGGAGCGGCTTCAGCCGCGAACGAGGGCGAAGCCCTCGCAGGACTACAGGGGTAAAACAATCACCCTTCGAGCTTGGCCTTGAGCAATTGGTTCACTTGCCCCGGGTTGGCTTTGCCTTTGGAGGCTTTCATCGCCTGGCCGACGAAGAAACCGAACATCTTGCCACGCTTGGCCTCGTCGGCTGCGCGGTACTGTTCGACCTGCTCGGCGTTGGCCGCCAGCACTTCGTCGAGCATCTTGTCGATCGCACCGGTATCGGTGACCTGCTTCAGGCCTTTGCTTTCGATGATGCTGTCGGCATCGCCTTCACCGGCGGCCATGGCCTCGAACACGGTCTTGGCGATCTTGCCGCTGATGGTGTTGTCGCGGATGCGCAACAGCATGCCGCCCAGCTGTGCGGCGCTGACCGGCGCCTGGTCGATCTCGATGCCCAGCTTGTTCAGCAGGCTGCCCAGCTCGACCATGACCCAGTTGGCAGCCAGCTTGGCATCGCCACCGATCTTCACCACTTCCTCGAAGTAGTCCGCCTGTTCGCGGCTGGAAGCCAGCACGTTGGCGTCGTAGGCCGACAGGCCGTACTGGTTCTGGAAGCGCTCGACCTTCTGCGTCGGCAGTTCCGGCAAGCCGGCGCGGACGGTTTCGAGGAAGCTGTCCTCGATCACCACTGGCAGCAGGTCCGGGTCGGGGAAGTAACGGTAGTCGTTGGCTTCCTCCTTGCTGCGCATGGAGCGGGTCTCGTCCTTGTTCGGGTCGTACAGGCGGGTTTCCTGTACCACCTTGCCGCCGTCCTCGATCAGGTCGATCTGGCGCTGGATCTCGCTGTTGATCGCGCGCTCGATGAAGCGGAACGAGTTGACGTTCTTGATCTCGCAGCGGGTGCCGAACTCGGCCTGGCCTTTCGGGCGAATCGACACGTTGCAGTCGCAACGCAGCGAGCCTTCGGCCATGTTGCCGTCGCAGATGCCCAGGTAACGCACCAGCGCGTGGATCGCCTTGACGTAGGCCACGGCTTCCTTGGCACTGCGCATGTCAGGCTCGGAGACGATTTCCAGCAGCGGGGTGCCGGCGCGGTTCAGGTCGATGCCGGTGGAGCCGCTGAAGTCTTCGTGCAGGCTCTTGCCGGCGTCTTCTTCCAGGTGCGCGCGGGTTACCCCGATGCGCTTGATGGTGCCGTCTTCCAGGGCGATGTCCAGGTGGCCCTTGCCGACGATCGGCAGGTCCATCTGGCTGATCTGGTAGCCTTTGGGCAGGTCCGGGTAGAAGTAGTTCTTGCGCGCGAACACGTTGCGCTTGCCGATCTCGGCATCGATGGCCAGGCCGAACATGCACGCCATGCGCACGGCTTCCTGGTTCAGTACTGGCAGTACGCCAGGCATGCCCAGGTCAACCAGGCTGGCCTGGGTGTTCGGCTCGGAACCGAAGGTGGTGGCGCTGCCGGAGAAAATCTTCGACTGGGTGGCGAGCTGAGTGTGGATTTCCAGCCCGATCACAACTTCCCATTGCATGTGTGAATTCCTCAGAAGCCGTTGGGGGCGCGGGTGTGCCAGTCGGTCACTTGCTGGTAGCGGTGCGCGACGTTGAGCAGGCGGCCTTCCTGGAAGTATGGCGCCAGCAGCTGCACGCCGACCGGCAGACCATCGACGAAGCCGGCCGGCATCGACAGGCCCGGCAGGCCCGCCAGGTTGGCGGTGATGGTGTAGACGTCTTCCAGGTACGCGGCGACCGGGTCGCTGCTCTTGGCGCCGAGCTTCCAGGCCGGGTTTGGCGTGGTCGGGCCGAGGATCAGGTCGACGTCGTTGAAGGCGGCCATGAAGTCGTTCTTGATCAGGCGGCGGATCTGCTGCGCCTTCACGTAGTAGGCGTCGTAGTAGCCGGCCGACAGGGCGTAGGTGCCGACCATGATGCGGCGCTGCACTTCGACACCGAAGCCTTCGCCACGCGAACGCTTGTACAGGTCGGTGAGGTCTTTCGGGTTTTCACAGCGGTAGCCGAAGCGCACGCCGTCGAAACGCGACAGGTTTGACGAGGCTTCAGCAGGGGCGATCACGTAGTAGGCCGGGATGGCGTGCTGCATGTTCGGCAGGCTGATTTCCTTGACCACCGCGCCGAGCTTTTCCAGCTCCTTGACGCTGGCCTGGACCAGGTCGGCGATGCGTGGGTCGAGGCCGGCACCGAAGTACTCCTTCGGCAGGCCGATGCGCAGGCCCTGCAGCGAAGCATTCAGGTTGGCGCTGTAGTCAGGCACAGGCTCTTCGATGCTGGTGGAGTCCTTGGCGTCGAAACCGGCCATGCCTTGCAGCAGCAGGGCGCAGTCTTCGGCAGTACGGGCCAGCGGGCCACCCTGGTCGAGGCTGGAGGCGTAGGCGATCATGCCCCAGCGCGACACGCGGCCATAGGTCGGCTTGAGGCCGGTGAGGTTGGTCAGTGCCGCCGGTTGGCGGATCGAACCGCCGGTGTCGGTGCCGGTGGTGGCTGGCAGCAGGCGTGCAGCCACTGCCGCGGCCGAACCGCCCGACGAGCCGCCCGGGACGTGCTCGAGGTTCCATGGATTCTTCACCGCGCCGTAGTGGCTGGATTCGTTGGCCGAACCCATGGCGAATTCGTCCATGTTGGTCTTGCCCAGGGTGACCATGCCGGCTTCCGCCAGCTTGGCAACCACGGTGGCGTCATACGGCGCCTTGAAGTTGTCGAGCATCTTCGAGCCGCAGCTGGTGCGTACGCCGTTGGTGCAGAACAGGTCCTTGTGGGCGATCGGTGCACCGAGCAGCGCCCCGGTTTCGCCAGCGGCGCGACGGGCGTCGGCGGCACGCGCCTGGCCCAGGGCCAGGTCTTCGGTGACACTGATGAAGCTGTTGATCTGCGGGTCGAGCTGCTTGATGCGCGCCAGCAGGGCGCCGGTCAGCTCTTCGGAGGAAAACGACTTGTCGGCGAGTCCGCGGGCGATCTCGGCCAGGGTCAATTGATGCATGGCAGGCTCTATCCCTTACTCGATGACTTTGGGAACCAGGTACAGACCGCTTTCGGTCGACGGCGCGATGGCCTGGTAGGCGTCGCGTTGGTTGCTCTCGGTGACCTGGTCGGGACGCAGGCGCTGGCTGGCCTCCAGGGGGTGGGCCAGTGGCTCGATGCCGGTAGTGTCGACCGCTTGCATCTGGTCGACCAGCCCGAGAATGCTGTTCAGTGCGTCAGTAATGCGTGGCAGTTCGCCATCATTCAGGCCCAGACGGGCCAGATGGGCGATCTTTTCCACGTCGCAGCGTTCAAGCGCCATGGGGATCTCCAGGGGAAACAAAGACCGGAATTTGGGTCCGCAGTGAGGAACATGTCAGCTTTCTGGCGGTCTAACGGCCGCGAAATTCTGCTGGCGTGCTCGGAAAAACAGCCAATTTAACATATTGGCTCCTTGCCCAAAATCCCTGCCATTGTTAGAGTTTGCCGCACTTTTTTACCCACGCTTTCCCCAGGGTCACTTTCCCATGTTCAAGAAACTGCGTGGCATGTTTTCCAGCGATCTGTCCATCGACCTGGGTACTGCCAACACCCTTATTTACGTGCGTGAGCGCGGTATCGTCCTGAATGAGCCCTCGGTTGTTGCCATCCGTACCCATGGCAACCAGAAAAGCGTCGTCGCCGTCGGTACCGAAGCCAAGCGCATGCTGGGCCGCACGCCTGGCAACATTGCTGCCATTCGTCCGATGAAGGACGGCGTCATCGCCGACTTCAGCGTCTGCGAAAAAATGTTGCAATATTTTATCAACAAGGTTCACGAGAACAGCTTCCTGCAGCCGAGCCCGCGCGTGCTGATCTGCGTGCCGTGCAAGTCCACCCAGGTAGAGCGCCGCGCCATCCGCGAGTCGGCCTTGGGTGCCGGTGCCCGCGAAGTGTTCCTGATCGAAGAGCCTATGGCTGCCGCCATCGGTGCCGGCCTGCCGGTCGAGGAAGCCCGCGGTTCGATGGTCGTCGATATCGGTGGTGGTACCACTGAAATCGCGCTCATCTCCCTGAACGGCGTGGTCTATGCGGAATCCGTGCGCGTTGGCGGCGACCGCTTCGACGAAGCTATCGTCACCTACGTGCGCCGCAACTACGGCAGCCTGATCGGCGAGTCCACCGCCGAGCGCATCAAGCAGGAGATCGGTACCGCCTACCCGGGTGGCGAAGTGCGTGAAGTCGACGTGCGCGGCCGCAACCTGGCCGAGGGCGTACCGCGTGCCTTCACCCTGAACTCCAACGAAGTGCTCGAAGCGCTGCAGGAATCCCTGGCGACCATCGTCCAGGCGGTCAAGAGTGCGCTGGAGCAATCGCCGCCCGAGCTGGCCTCGGACATCGCCGAGCGTGGCCTGGTGCTGACCGGTGGTGGCGCACTGCTGCGTGACTTGGACAAGCTGCTGGCCCAGGAAACCGGCCTGCCGGTGATCGTCGCCGAAGACCCGCTGACCTGCGTCGCCCGTGGCGGTGGTCGCGCCCTGGAGATGATGGACAAGCACGCGATGGACCTGCTCTCCAGCGAGTGATCCCGCTCGCTGTTCACGAGCGTCCGGTTTACAGGTAGTACGCACAGTGCTACCTGTATGTGCTGGGCTGGCGCCCATTCGGGGCGCCGTATCCATCAACCCGCAACCAGGCTGGTGCGTTGTCCCATGTCCAATGACCTCCTGAGTCGTCCACGAGGAACGGCCCATTAAACCGCTTTTCTCCAAGGGCCCTTCGCTGGGCGTTCGCCTGCTCGTCCTGGTGGTGATGTCGGTCGCGTTGATGGTTGTCGACGCGCGCTTCGACGTGCTCAAGCCCGTGCGCAGCCAGATGGGCCTGGTACTCATGGAGTCGTACTGGATCACCGACCTGCCGCAACGTGCGTGGCAAGGTGTGGCCGGCCAGTTCGGCAGCCGCACCGAACTGATTGCCGAAAACGAAAAGCTCAAGACCGAAGCCCTGCTGCTGCAGGGGCGCCTGCAGAAGCTGGCGGCCCTGACCGAGCAGAACGTGCGCTTGCGCGAATTGCTCAACTCCTCGGCGCTGGTCAACGAAAAAGTCGAAGTGGCCGAGCTGATCGGTGTCGACCCCAACCCGTTCACCCACCGCATCCTGATCAACAAGGGCGAGCGTGATGGCGTGTTCCTTGGCCAGCCGGTGCTCGATGCCCGTGGCCTGATGGGCCAGGTGGTCGAGCTGATGCCGTACACCTCGCGGGTACTGTTGCTGACCGATACCACCCATAGCATCCCGGTGCAGGTCAACCGCAACGGCCTGCGCGCCATCGCCAGCGGTACCGGCAACCCGGAGCGCCTGGAACTGCGCCATGTGGCCGATACCGCCGACATCAAGGAAGGCGACCTGCTGGTCAGTTCCGGCATGGGTCAACGGTTCCCGGCCGGTTACCCGGTGGCCACGGTCAATGAAGTGATCCACGATTCCGGCCAGCCGTTCGCCATCGTTCGTGCCATCCCCACCGCCGCGCTCAACCGCAGCCGCTACATGCTGTTGGTGTTCAGCGACCGGCGCAGCCCGGAACAGCGCGCCACCGATGCCGCCATCGCCCAGGAAGAGGCTGACCGCAAGGGGACCTCGGCTGCAGGCCAGCCGGCTGCGACGGTCGAGCAAGGCGCACCAGCTGGCAGCGCACCTGCCACGCCGGCTACACCAGCGGCCCCGGCAGCCCCGGCAGCGCAGCCTGCAGCCCCGGCTGCTGCACCTGCCACGCCGGCTACCGCGCCTGCCGCACCCGCTCACACCCGGAGGCAATGATGGCTGCATCACGCCGCAACAACGGCTGGGTCATCTGGCTGACTTTCGCCATCGGCCTGCTGCTCAGCGTCTCGCCCATGCCGCAGTTCATGGAAGTGTTCCGGCCTATGTGGCTGGCCTTGCTGGTGTCGTTCTGGACCCTCGCCGTACCGAACAAGGTCGGCATGACCACCGCGTTCGTGCTGGGCCTGGCCGAGGACGTGCTGTACGGAACCCTGCTGGGGCAGAACGCGCTGATCCTCACCCTCATCACCTTCCTGGTGCTGTCGTTGCAGCAGCGCCTGCGCATGTTCCCCATGTGGCAGCAGAGCCTGGTGATCCTGGTGATCTTCGGCATCGCCCAGCTGATCCAGCTGTGGCTCAGCGCGCTGACCGGCAACCGCCTGCCCACCCTGGCACTGGTCTGGTCGGCGGTGATCAGCGCCTTGCTCTGGCCGTGGATCAGTTTCGCCCTGCGCGATCTGCGCCGACGCTTGCATATCAACTGACGGCGCCGCCGCGACTGACAGGGAGATGTCTGCATGACCCCGCTATACCTGGCCTCAGGCTCGCCTCGTCGTCGTGAACTGCTGACCCAGATCGGGGTGCCGTTCAGCGTCGTCAGTGCCCCCATCGATGAAACTCCGCTGCCCGATGAAAGCGCCCCGGCCTACGTCGAGCGCCTGGCCCGGGCCAAGGCCGCCGCCGGCCTGGCCTGCATCGAAGGCCAGGCTGTGGTGCTGGGCGCAGACACTGCCGTGGTGCTCGATGGTCGTATTCTTGGCAAACCGGAAAACCGCGAAGATGCTCTGGCCATGCTGGCCGACCTTTCGGGCCGCGAGCACCACGTACTGACTGCGGTCGCCCTGAGTGATGGACCGCGCGTGCAAAGCCTGTGCGTCACCAGCAAGGTGCGCTTCCGTGCGATCAGCGCCGAGGAAGCGCAACGCTACTGGGCCAGCGGCGAGCCCGCGGACAAGGCCGGCGGCTATGCCATCCAGGGCTTGGGAGCGGTGTTCGTCACCGGCCTTTCCGGCAGCTACTCGGCGGTGGTCGGCTTGCCCCTCAGTGAAACGGCCGAACTGCTTGGCCAATTCGGCATTGCCTGCTGGCAATCGCCCGCGCATACGCCAGAGGTAACAAACCAGCGGTAGCCAGCACTGCATACGCCATCCATCATTACCAAAGACCTTTGACGAGAGCCTGCCATGAGTGAAGAGATCCTGATCAACATCACCCCGATGGAGTCGCGCGTGGCGGTGGTGGAAAACGGGGTGCTGCAGGAAGTGCATGTCGAGCGCACCCAGCGCCGGGGCATCGTCGGCAATATCTACAAAGGCAAGGTGGTGCGCGTGCTGCCGGGCATGCAGGCGGCTTTCGTCGATATCGGCCTGGAGCGCGCGGCATTCATCCATGCCTCGGAAATATCCCAGCGCGAAGGCTCTGCGGTAGAAAACATTACCGCCCTGGTGCACGAGGGGCAGGCCTTGGTGGTGCAGGTGACCAAGGACCCGATCGGCACCAAGGGCGCGCGTCTGACTACCCAGCTGTCGATCCCGTCGCGCTACCTGGTGTACATGCCCCGCAGCAGCCATGTCGGCATTTCGCTGAAGATCGAGGACGAAGCCGAGCGCGAGCGCCTCAAGCAGGTGGTCAGCGACTGCATGGAAAGCGAGAACATCAAGGACGCCGGTGGCTTCATCCTGCGTACCGCTGCCGAAGGCGCACGCGCTGAAGAGATCCTGCAGGATATTCGCTACCTGCGCCGCCTGTGGGAGCAGATTGGCACCCAGATCAAGACCTGCGGCGCGCCCACGGTCATCTACGAGGACCTGGGCCTGGCCCTGCGCACCCTGCGCGACCTGGTCAACCCGAAGATCGAGAAGATCCGCATCGACTCGCGGGAAACCTTCCAGAAGACCACGCAGTTCGTTGGCGAGCTGATGCCGGAAATTGCCGATCGCCTCGAGCACTACCCGGGCGAACGGCCGATTTTCGACCTGTACGGCGTCGAGGACGAGATCCAGCGTGCGCTGGAACGCAAGGTGCCGCTGAAATCCGGTGGCTACCTGGTGGTCGACCCGGCTGAAGCGATGACCACCATCGATGTGAATACCGGCGCCTTCGTCGGCCATCGAAACCTCGAAGAGACCATCTTCAAGACCAACCTCGAGGCCGCCACCGCCATCGCCCGGCAGCTGCGCCTGCGCAACATCGGCGGCATCATCATCATCGACTTCATCGACATGGAAGACGAAGAGCACCAGCGCCAGGTGCTGCGCACTCTGGAAAAGCAGCTGGAACGCGATCACGCCAAGACCAACATTATCGGCATCACCGAGCTGGGCCTGGTGCAGATGACCCGCAAGCGCACGCGGGAAAGCCTGGAACAGGTGCTGTGCGAGCCCTGCCTGGCCTGTCAGGGCCGTGGCAAGCTGAAAACCCCCGAGACTATCTGTTACGAAATCTTCCGCGAGATCCTGCGCGAGGCCCGCGCGTACCAGGCCGAAGGCTACCGCGTGCTGGCCAACCAGAAGGTGGTCGACCGGTTGCTGGATGAAGAGTCCGGTAACGTCGCGGAGCTTGAGGCCTTCATCGGCCGAACCATTCGTTTCCAGGTGGAGTCGATGTATTCGCAGGAACAATACGATGTGGTGCTGCTCTGAGGCCTTCTGAAACGCGCCGCAGGTGGGCCGGGCTGGCAAAACCGGCACGACGGGCCATCATGGATAAACGACCTGGAGGGCCATGGCCATGGGACGTCTGACCCGCGTTCTTGTCGCCTTGACCCGCTGGGGGCTGGGCTTTTGCGCCCTGCTGGCGGTGTTGGTGGCGCTGTATGTCAGCCTCGGCCGCGAACTGGTGCCGTTGGTGGCCGAGTACCGCGCCGATGTGGAGAGCAAGGCCGAACAGTCTTTGGGCCTGCCTGTGCACGTTGGTGCCCTGGAAGGCCGCTGGAGCGGCCTGGCACCGGTGCTGCGGGTGCGCGACCTGCAACTGGGCGAGGGGGCCACAGCCCTGCGCCTGGACGACGTCAAGGTAGTACCCGATGTCTGGGCCAGCATCACCGCCCGCGAGGTACGCCTTGCACGCATTCAGTTGGGCGGCCTGCAACTGATCCTGCGCGAGAACGAGCAGGGCGCCTGGAGCCTCGAAGGCCTGCCGAAGAAAGATGATTCGCCGCTCGATCCTGCCGAGTTGTTGCAGCGCCTGCGCCAGTTGGGCCGTATCGATGTGTTCGACAGCCAGGTCACCCTGCACCCCTGGCAGCGCGACCCGTTGACCATGACTTATGTGAGCGTCGGGCTGCAAGCCGGGGCTTCGCGCCATGCTCTGGACCTGCGCGCGACTCTGCCCGATGGCCAACCCCTGTCGCTGAACCTGCGCGGCCGGGCCACGGCCAACACCTGGCGCGACGGCCAGGTCGAAGCCTACCTGAGCCTGCCACAGAGTGACTGGGCGCGTTGGCTGCCGCCACGCCTGCTGGGCCAGTGGCATGCCGACGCCCTGCGGGCCGGCGGCGAGTTCTGGGTCGATTGGCGCAAGGGGCAGTTGCAGCAGGCCGTCGTACGCCTCAATGCACCGGAGCTGCAGGGCGCCTATGTCGGGCGAAAGGCGGCCAAGCTGACCAACCTGGCGCTGGGTGCCTGGTTCCAGCGACGGGAGCAAGGCTTCGATGTGGTGGTCGACTCCCTGGCCATGGACGTTGGCAAGACCCGTTGGGAATCGCACCTGCAGTTGCGGCAGCGTGCAGGCGAGGACGCTGCCACGGAAAGCTGGCAAGTGCAGGCCGACCGCCTCGACCTCACGCCGTTGACCCCGCTGATCGATGCTCTCGCGCCGCTGCCGGACAAGGTCATGGCCGTGATCGATGGCCTGAAAGTGACCGGCGCGCTGCGCAATGTGCGTCTGGAGGCACGGCCCAAGGCCGAAGGTGACCAGCGTCTGCAATTCGAAGCCAATCTGGAGAAGGTCGGTTTCGATGCCTATCACAATGCCCCGGCAGCCGGTAATGTCAGCGGCAGC
The DNA here is from genome assembly GCF_002113295.1 of Pseudomonas sp. B10(2017). Classification (NCBI taxonomy): domain Bacteria; kingdom Pseudomonadati; phylum Pseudomonadota; class Gammaproteobacteria; order Pseudomonadales; family Pseudomonadaceae; genus Pseudomonas; species Pseudomonas sp. B10(2017). Next base: position 132,207 of record NZ_NEJU01000006.1, on the reverse strand, counting down.
ATCAGCGGTGACCTCGGCCACGGTGAACTGCGCCTTGATACCGATGCGTTCATGCTGCACCTTTACCCGATCTTCGCCAAACCCTGGCACTACCAGAAGGCCAATGCGCGCCTGACCTGGGCCTTGGACAAGGAAGGTTTCACCTTGGTCGCGCCTTACCTCAAGGTACTCGGCGAGGAGGGCAAGATCGCCGGTGACTTCCTCATTCGCCTGTTGTTCGAGGAGGGCCGCGAGGATTACATGGACCTGCGCGTCGGCCTGACCGAAGGCGATGGCCGCTACACCGCCAAGTACCTGCCCGAGGTGCTCAGCCCCGCCCTCGACGAATGGCTGCGCAGTGCGATCGTCAAAGGCACGGTGGACGAAGGCTACTTCCAGTATCAGGGCTCGCTGAACCATGGCGTCGCGCCGGAAGCTCGCAGCATCAGCCTGTTCTTCAAGGTGCGTGATGCCGCCCTGGACTTCCAGCCGGGCTGGCCGCAGGTGCAGCACGTGGATGGCGATGTGTTCATCGAGGACAGTGGCGTGCGCGTCAAGGCCGAGCGGGGCGTACTGCTCGACACCAAAGTCAGCGATGTGAGCGTCGACATCCCGCATGTCGACGAGGGCCAGCAAAGCCACCTGTACCTCGATGGCAACTTCGACGGCAGTCTGGGCGATGGCCTGAAGATTCTCAAGGAAGCGCCAATCGGCACTGGTGAGATATTCGCAGGCTGGGAGGGCGAGGGGCCGCTCAAGGGCAAGGTCAAGCTCGACATTCCGCTGGCCCACGGGCAGCGGCCGAAAGTGCAGGTGGACTTTGCCACCGACGATGCGCGGCTGAAGGTGGCACCGCCGAATCTGGAGTTGAGCCGCCTGAAGGGCGACTTCAGTTTCGATTTCGACAAGGGCCTGAGCGGCAAGGGCATCAGCCTGCAGGCCTTCGGCAAGCCGGTGACGGCGCAAATCACGGCCGAAGGCCAGCCAGGGCAGATGCAGACCCGCATCAACGCCAATGGCCAGGTCTCGCTCAAGGCGCTGACCGACTGGCTGCAGTTCAAGCAGGCCTTGCCGGCTTCGGGCGACCTGCCCTACCAGTTGCAGGTCAGCCTGGGTAGTCGAGACAACCGACTACGTGTCGACTCCAGTCTCAAGGGCCTGGCCATCGACCTGCCGGCACCGTTCGGCAAGGCTGCGGCGGATGCCCGTGATAGCCGTTTCAGCATGAGCCTGCAAGGCCCTGAGCGGCGCTTCGACGCGGCCTATGGCGACCTTGCCCGCTTTGCCTACGCCGCTCCGGCCGACAAACTGGCCCAGGGCCGTGGCGAGTTGTTGCTGGGCGCAGGTGACGCCCAGCTACCTGCCGGGCAGGGCCTGCGAGTGCGCGGCCGCCTGGAGGCATTGGACCTGGCGCCCTGGCAAGAACGGGCGGCGCAATTGGTGGGTGGCGATCCGGGTGGCAGCGCGCGGCAGAACCTGCAAGGAGTCGACCTGAGCATTGGCCAACTGAAAGCCTTCGGCATGGATCTGAACCAGGCCGTGGTGCGTCTTGCCCGTGTTGGCGCTGCCTGGGATCTGCGCCTCGATAGCAGGGAGGTTATCGGCAACGCACGGGTGCCGGATGCCAAGGGCGCGCCCATGGTCGTGCGCATGCAGACCCTGCGCCTGCCCGCTGCCACCGATGCTGAAAAGCAGGCCGAGGAGGGCCTGGACCCATTGGCTTCATTCGACCCGCGCAAGGTGCCGGCGCTGGACCTCAGCATCGACAAGCTCTATCGCGGTGACGACCTGTACGGCAGTGCGTCGCTCAAGTTGCGGCCGACCGCGCGTGGCGTGACCGCCAGCGACATCGACCTCGACTTCAAGGGCCTGCGTATCGATGGTGGCGGCGGCTGGGAAGGCGAGCCGGGCAGCACCAGCAGCTGGTACAAAGGGCGCCTGGACGGCAAGAACCTGGCGGATGTGCTCAAGGCCTGGGGCTTTGCCCCGACCGTGACCAGCCGCGACTTCCGTCTGGATGTGGATGGCCGCTGGCCGGGTTCGCCGGCCTCGGTGAGCCTCAAGCGCTTCTCCGGCAGCATGGATGCAGCGCTGCGCACCGGTCAGTTCGTCGAGGTTGAAGGCAGCGCCCAGGCGCTGCGGGTGTTCGGCCTGCTGAACTTCAACTCCATTGGCCGGCGCTTGCGCCTGGACTTCTCCGACCTGTTCGACAAGGGCCTGGCCTACGACCGGGTCAAAGGCTTGCTGGTGGCCAGTGACGGTGTCTACGTGACCCGCGAGCCAATCGCCGTGACCGGCCCATCGAGCAACTTTGAGCTGGACGGTACCCTGGACCTGGTAAGCGACCGGGTCGATGCCAACCTGCAGGTGAGCCTGCCAGTGACCAACAACCTGCCGCTGGCGGCCCTGATTGTCGGCGCGCCGGCCGTGGGCGGGGCGCTGTTCCTGGTCGACCGGCTGATCGGCGACCGCGTGTCGCGCTTCGCCAGCGTGCACTACCGTGTCGAAGGTCCTGTGAAAGAGCCTAGAATCACATTTGTGAAACCTTTCGAGAAATCCCGCTAGGAGTGCCCATGAAGGCAGCTGTCATACAGATGGTCAGCCAGGACGATGTGCTGGCCAACCTGCAGCGCGCCGGTGCCCTGCTGGAGCAGGCCGCCATTGGCGGTGCAAGGCTGGCTGTGCTGCCGGAAAACTTCGCCGCCATGGGCCGCAAGGACGCCGCTGCCATCGGTCGCGCCGAAGCGTTGGGTGAAGGTCCGATCCTGCCATGGTTGAAACGCACCGCCCGCGACCTCAAGTTATGGATTGTCGCAGGTACCTTGCCATTGCCACCGGTCGGCCAGCCCGAAGCCAAGGCCCATGCCTGCTCGCTGTTGATCGACGAACACGGTGAAGTGGCGGCACGCTATGACAAGTTGCACCTGTTCGATGTGGACGTTGCTGACAACCGTGGCCGCTACCGCGAGTCCGACGACTACGCCCACGGCGCCCAGGTGGTGGTGGCCGATACGCCGGTGGGGCGGCTGGGGCTGAGCGTGTGCTACGACCTGCGCTTCCCCGAACTGTACAGCGCACTGCGCGCCGCCGGCGCGGAACTGATCACTGCGCCGGCCGCTTTCACTGCGGTAACGGGCGCGGCGCACTGGGAAGTGCTGGTGCGTGCTCGGGCCATCGAGACCCAGTGCTACCTGCTGGCTGCGGCACAAGGCGGAACTCACCCGGGGCCACGGGAAACCCATGGCCATGCGGCGATCGTCGACCCCTGGGGGCGCATCGTCGCGGAACAGGCGCAAGGTGAAGCGGTACTGCTCGCCGAGCGCGACATTGACGAACAAGCGTCCATCCGGGCGCGCATGCCGGTGGTATCGCACCGGCGCTTTTTCTCGCAGGGCGCGTTGCGGCCTGCGCACACCTCGGAGTGACTATGAGCCAGATGTTATCCACCGTCAGCGAGCAGCTCCTGGCCCCAGGCGGCTTGACCCTGGACAGCCTGCAGAGCGTGCTGGGTGAGTTGGCCGGCCCCGGCATCGATGCCGCCGACCTGTATTTCCAGGGGCAGATCTCGGAAACCTGGGCGCTGGAAGACGGCATCGTCAAAGAGGGCAGTTTCAACCTCGACCAAGGCGTGGGCGTGCGTGCCCAGTCCGGTGAAAAGACCGGCTTTGCCTACAGCAACACAATCAACCTCGAAGCGCTGACCTCGGCAGCCCGTGCCGCCCGTTCAATCTCCCGTGCCGGGCAGAACGGCAAGGTACAGGCCTTCCGCAGCCAGGACGTGACCGCCCTTTATCCGGCGGACAACCCGCTGGATGTGCTCAGTCGTGCCGAGAAGGTCGAGCTGCTAAAGCGTGTCGACGCCGCCACCCGCGCCCTGGACCCGCGTATCCAGCAGGTCAGTGTGAGCATGGCCGGGGTCTGGGAGCGCATTCTGATCGCTGCGGCCGATGGCAGCCTGGCCGCCGACGTGCGCCCGCTGGTGCGTTTCAACGTCAGCGTCATCGTCGAGCAGAATGGCCGCCGCGAGCGTGGCGGGCAAGGCGGTGGCGGGCGTACCGACTACCGCTTCTTCACCGAAGAGCGGGTCATGGGCTATGCCCGCGAAGCGCTGCGCCAGGCCCTGGTGAACCTGGAGGCGATCCCGGCACCGGCTGGTACCCTGCCGGTGGTGCTGGGTTCGGGCTGGTCGGGCGTGCTGCTGCACGAGGCCGTCGGCCATGGTCTGGAAGGTGACTTCAACCGCAAGGGTAGTTCGGCGTTCAGCGGCCGCATTGGCGAGAAGGTGGCATCGAGCCTGTGCACCATCGTCGACGACGGCACTCTCGAGGGCCGCCGCGGCTCGCTGAGCGTGGATGACGAAGGCACCCCGACCGAGTGCACCACGCTGATCGAGAACGGTGTGCTCAAGGGCTACATGCAGGACAAGCTGAACGCGCGCCTGATGGGCATGGCGGTCACCGGCAATGGCCGCCGCGAATCCTACGCGCACCTGCCGATGCCGCGCATGACCAACACCTACATGCGTGCCGGCGAAAGCGACCCGCAGGAAATCATCGCTTCGGTGAAGAAGGGCATCTACTGCGCCAACCTCGGCGGTGGCCAGGTGGACATCACCAGCGGTAAGTTCGTGTTCTCGACCAGTGAGGCCTACCTGATCGAAGACGGCAAGATTACCGCGCCGGTGAAAGGAGCGACCCTGATCGGCAATGGCCCGGAAGCGATGAGCCGGGTGTCGATGGTCGGTAACGACCTGGCGCTGGATAGCGGGGTAGGGACTTGCGGCAAGGACGGGCAGTCGGTGCCGGTGGGGGTCGGGCAGCCGACCTTGAAGCTGGATGCGATTACCGTGGGCGGTACAGGGGCGTGATGTCTTCGGGGACCGCTTTGCGGTCCATTCGCAGCACAAGGCTGCTCCTACAGGGATCGCGTATTTCTGTAGGAGCAGCCTTGTGCTGCGAATGGGCTGAGAAGCGGCCCCAGGGTGATCAGCGCAACCCGCGCTGCAGCTCGTCGAGATCGCGGATGTACTTGAACACCTTGCGCGCGGCGGCAGGCGGTTTGTTCCGCGCCTTCTCGTGCTGGGCATGGCGCACCAGCGAGCGTAGTTGCTGGCGGTCGGTGTCGGGGTATTCGTTGACGAAGCGCTCGAGGTCTTCGTCGTTACCGTCGATCAACCGGTCACGCCAGCGCTCCAGGCTGTGGAAGCGTTCGTTGTACTGGCGGGTCGAGCTGTCCATCTGTTCGAGCAAGGCGTGGATGGCATCCAGGTCCTGTACGCGCATCAGCTTGCCGACAAACGACATGTGGCGTTTGCGGGCACCGTGAGCGGTGTGCTTGCTGGCTTCGGCCAGGGCCTTGCGCAGCTCGTCGGTCAACGGCAGGCGAGCCAGGGTATCGGCCTTGAGCGTGGTAAGGCGCTCGCCGAGTTCGACCAGCGCATGCAGCTCGCGCTTGATCTGGGTTTTGCTTTTTTCGCCGTCGAAGGCGTCGTCGTTTGAATCAACCATGGTGGCAGTCCGCTAGAAATCGCCGCCATGATAACCAGTCGGGGGCCGCTTGTCCGGCCCGGTCGTAGAATGACCCTCGCCGAACGCAGAATTTGAGTGGAGAGAACCATGAGTGCAGTCCAGAGCGTAGGTCCGAAAGACCTGCCAGCATTGCAGGAGCAGGTCGAGGCGATCATCGCCGAAGCGCGCCGCCAGGGGGCCAGTGCCTGCGAAGTGGCGGTGTCGCTGGAACAGGGCCTGTCCACCACGGTACGCCAGCGAGAAGTCGAGACGGTCGAGTTCAACCGCGACCAGGGCTTCGGCATCACCCTGTATGTGGGCCAGCGCAAAGGCTCGGCCAGCACTTCGGCCAGTGGCCCGGAAGCAATCCGCGAAACCGTCGCCGCCGCTTTGGCGATTGCCAAGCATACCTCCGAAGATGAATGTTCCGGCCTGGCCGACGCGGCGCTGATGGCTCGCGAGATCCCGGACCTGGACCTGTACCACGACTGGAACCTCGAGCCGGAGAAGGCCATCGAGATGGCCCTGGCCTGCGAGGCGGCGGCATTCGACGCCGACCCGCGTATCCTCAATGCCGACGGCACCACCCTCAATACCCACCAGGGCTGCCGCGTGTATGGCAACAGCCATGGTTTCATCGGCGGCTACGCCTCGACCCGGCACAGCCTGAGCTGCGTGATGATCGCCGAAGGCGACGGCCAGATGCAGCGTGACTACTGGTACGACGTGAACCGCCAGGGTAACTTGCTGGCCGACCCGCGTAGCATCGGCGTGCGCGCTGCCCAGCGTGCCGCCAGCCGCCTGGGGGCGCGGCCGGTGCCGACCTGTGAGGTGCCGGTGCTGTTCTCGGCCGAGCTGGCCGGTGGCCTGTTCGGCAGCTTCCTGTCGGCCATTTCCGGCGGCAACTTGTACCGTAAATCCTCGTTCCTGGAGGGGACCATTGGTCAGCGCCTGTTCCCTGGCTGGCTGACCCTCGACGAGCGCCCGCACATTCCGCGGGCACTTGGCAGTGCCGCGTTCGACGGCGATGGTTTGGCTACCTATGCCAAGCCGTTCGTCGACAAGGGTGAGTTGGTGTCGTACCTGCTGGGTACCTATTCCGGGCGCAAGCTGGGTTTGCCAAGCACGGCCAACGCTGGTGGTGTGCACAACCTGTTCGTCAGCCATGGTGTCGAAGACCAGGCGGCGCTGATCCGGCGCATGGGCCGAGGGTTGCTGGTGACCGAGTTGATGGGGCATGGCCTGAACATGGTGACGGGGGATTATTCCCGTGGCGCGGCGGGGTTCTGGGTCGAGAATGGCGAGATTCAGCACGCGGTGCAGGAAGTGACCATTGCCGGGAACATGAAAGACATGTTCCAGCAGATTGTCGCGATTGGCAGCGATCTTGAGACCCGCAGCAACATTCACACCGGATCGGTGCTTATCGAACGGATGACCGTTGCTGGTAGCTGATCTTTAGCCTGTACCGGCCTCTTCGCGGGTAAACCCGCTCCCACAAGTATTGCGCAGTCTTCAGGTGTGGCGCGGTCCCTGTGGGAGCGGGTTCACCCGCGAAGAGGCCGGTGCAGGCAGTAGAGATCTCTCAATGCAACAAAAGAGACCCGGCCCCCACGCCGGGTTTTTGTTTCATCACTTCCCACTTGAAGTGATTCTGTCTATCAATTAATAATGAATATCATTATCCAGTAACCCGGCGATGATGTTCATGAAACCCGTCCTCCGCGAACTGCCCTACCTGGAAAACTGGCGCTGGCTCAGCCGACGCATCCGCTGTGCGCTCGAGCCCGACGAACCGCGCCTGATCGAGCATTACCTGGCTGAAGGCCGTTACCTGGTGTGCTGCACCGAAACCTCGCCATGGACGGTGGCGCTGACCTCCTTCCGACTGCTGCTGGATACCGCCTGCGACCGCATGCTGCCCTGGCATTGGCGCTGCCTCTGCCTGGACCAGGCCTGGCGCCCGCTGCTGGACCTGCGCAACCTCGACCGCGAGGCCCGGAACCAGCGCTGGCAGCCCTACGCCCTGCAGTTGGCCAACTGCCGCCTGCTGCCGTCGATTTCCCCCGATGAACTGATGCAAGGATTTGATGATGAGTGATACCCGTATCGAGCGTGACAGCATGGGCGAACTGCAGGTGCCGGCCCAGGCCCTGTACGGTGCCCAGACCCAGCGCGCGGTCGACAATTTCCCGATCAGCGGACAGCGCATGCCGGCCCAGTTCATTCGAGCACTGCTGCTTGCCAAGGCTGCCGCGGCCAAGGCCAACGTCGAACTGGAGCAGCTGTCGACTGCGCAGGGCCAAGCCATCGTAACGGCTGTCGAGCAACTGCTGGCGGGGGACTTCATCCAGCATTTCCCTGTGGATGTGTTCCAGACCGGTTCCGGCACCAGTTCGAACATGAACGCCAACGAGGTTATCGCCACTCTGGCCAGCCGCGTGCTGGGTGAGGCTGTCAATGCCAACGACCACGTCAACTGCGGCCAGAGCAGCAACGACATCATCCCGACCACCATTCACGTCAGCGCCGCGCTGGCCCTGCACGAGCAGTTGCTGCCAGCCCTGGCGCACCTGGTGCAGGTGATCGAGGCCAAGTCGGCGCAGGTGCATCAGTACGTGAAGACCGGCCGCACCCACCTGATGGATGCCATGCCGGTGCGCATGAGCCAGGTGCTGGATGGCTGGGCGGCGCAGATCAATGGCGCCAAGGCTCACATCGAAGCGACCCTGCCAAACCTGCAGGCGCTGGCCCAGGGTGGCACCGCCGTGGGTACCGGCATCAACGCCCACCCGCAGTTCGCTGCCGGTTTTGCCCGCCAGCTCAGCAGCCTGACCCAGGTCGAGTTCACCCCCGGGCAGAACCTGTTCGCCCTGATCGGCTCGCAGGACACTGCTGTGGCCCTGTCTGGCCAGCTCAAGACTGCCGCCGTGGCGCTGATGAAGATCGCCAATGACCTGCGCTGGATGAACTCCGGCCCGCTGGCCGGGCTGGGCGAAATCGAGCTGCAAGGCCTGCAGCCGGGCTCTTCGATAATGCCGGGCAAGGTCAATCCGGTGATTCCGGAAGCCACTGCCATGGTCGCCGCCCAAGTGATCGGCAATGACGCCACCATCGCCATCGCTGGCCAGTCCGGCAACTTCGAGCTGAACGTGATGCTGCCGGTGATCGCCCGCAACCTGCTGGAAAGCATCGAGCTGATGGCCAACGTCAGCCGCCTGCTGGCCGACAAGGCCATCGCCAGCTTCAAGGTCAACGAAAGCAAGCTCAAGGAAGCCCTGGCGCGCAACCCGATACTGGTCACGGCGCTGAACCCGATCATCGGCTACCTGAAGGCCGCCGAAATCGCCAAGACCGCCTACAAGCAGGGTCGCCCGATCATCGACGTGGCGCTGGAGCACACCGACCTGTCGCGTGACCAGCTGGAAGCGTTGCTGGATCCGGAAAAACTTACCGCCGGAGGTATCTGACCCCGAGTCACGGCCCAAGCGCCAGCGGTGACCGCGTTGGTCATCGCTTACCCCATGTCTACGGAATTCAACGATATGCCCCATACCTTGCCTGCACTGCCTTACGCCTACGCTGCGCTGGAACCGCACATCGACGCGCAGACCATGGAAATCCATCACACCAAGCACCACCAGACCTACGTCAATGGCCTCAACGCCGCCATCGAAGGCACCGAGTGGGCTGAGTGGCCGGTGGAGAAACTGCTCGGCGCGGTCGGACAATTACCGGAACTTTTGCGTGGTGCGGTGACCAACCATGGCGGCGGGCACGCCAACCACAGCCTGTTCTGGACCGTGATGTCACCGCAGGGTGGGGGAGAGCCGCAGGGCGCTCTGGCGCAGGCCATCGAGGAACAGCTGGGCGGCTTCGATGCCTTCAAGGAGGCCTTCACCAAGGCTGCGCTGACCCGCTTCGGTAGTGGCTGGGCCTGGCTCAGCGTGACCCCGCAGAAAACCCTTGTAGTGGAAAGCAGCGGCAATCAGGACAGCCCGTTGATGCACGGCAACACGCCAATCCTCGGCCTGGATGTGTGGGAGCATGCGTACTACCTGAAGTACCAGAACCGTCGCCCGGAATACATCGGTGCCTTCTACAACGTCATTGACTGGTCGGAAGTGGAGCGCCGCTACCTCGACAGCCTGAAGTGAGTCTTTCCGGTATGCGCTCCAAGGTGATGACTGTCAGCCGTGTGCGCCTGTTTCGGCTGGCGCTTGGGACTTTGCTGTTGCTGGCAGGCACTGCGCTGCTATTGGCGCGCGGCTTCGCCTGGTTGGACCTTGCCTGGCCAGCTTGGGGCTGTGTATCGGCTTGCGCCGGATGATGATGTTTTCACCGGCTTCGCTGTGGGGAGCGGCACATAACTCATTGAATTAGCGGGGACTCTGTGGGAGCGGCTTTAGCCGCGAACAACGGCGAAGCCGGTGCCATGCACCGCGTTGGATTCTTCGCGGCTAAAGCCGCTCCCACACGGGTACGCGTACCGCTTGCACAGGCGATTTGTGCTGAAAAGCTGTTCCCACACGGACCGTGCAGGCCTGCGAAATTCATTCGCCTTCGTCGAAATAATTGTTGATCAGCTCGACCAGCGCTGCCATCGCATCGTCGTCCTGCTCACCTTCGGTATGAAGGTGCACCTGCGTACCTTTGCCGGCCGCCAGCATCATTACCGCCATGATGCTTTTGCCATCCACCAGCTTGTCCGGCGCACGGCCAACCCTGACCTGGCAGGGGAAGCGGCCGGCAACGCCGACGAACTTGGCTGCCGCCCGGGCATGCAGGCCCAACTTGTTGATGATGGTTATTTCACGGGCGGGCATCGTGGGGCGGATCCTTGGGCTAGAGGTCGCGGTGGCGGACCTGGACGTTTTTCAGGGATTGCTGCAGCAGCTGGCCAAGGCGTTCGGTGATGTACACCGAGCGGTGGTGACCGCCGGTGCAGCCAATGGCAATGGTGACGTAGGCACGGTTGCTGGCGGCGAAGCGGGGAAGCCACTTGAGCAGGTAACTGGAAATGTCGTTGAACATCTCTTCGACATCCGGCTGTGCGGCCAGGTAGTCGATGACCGGTTGGTCGAGGCCGGAGTGCTCACGCAGCTCGGGCTTCCAGTAGGGGTTGGGCAGGCAGCGCACATCGAACACCAGGTCTGCATCGACCGGCATTCCGCGCTTGAAACCGAACGACTCGACCAGGAACGCGGTGCCAGGCTCGGGCTGGTTGAGCAGGCGCAGCTTGATCGAATCACGCAACTGGTACAGGTTCAGGCTGGTGGTGTCGATCTTCAGGTCGGCCAGGTCTGCAATCGGCCCCAGCAATTCGCTTTCCACCCGAATCGCTTCCGCGAGCGAGCGGTTGGCGTTGGTCAGCGGGTGGCGCCGGCGGGTTTCCGAGAAGCGCTTGAGCAGCATGTCTTCGTCGGCATCCAGGTACAGCACGTCGCACTGGATATGCCGAGCGCGGGCTTCTTCGAGCAACTCGGGGAAACGCGTCAGGTGGCTGGGCAGGTTGCGCGCGTCGATCGACACGGCGACCTTGGGTTGCAGCAACTCGGTATTGATCAGCGCATTTTCCGCCAGTTGTGGCAGCAGCCCGGCGGGCAGGTTGTCAATGCAGTAGAAACCGTTGTCTTCCAGGACATCGAGGGCGGTGCTCTTGCCGGAGCCGGACCGGCCGCTGACGATGATCAGGCGCATGTTCAGTGCTCGTTCTGTACGTCCAGGACAACCTGGAACAGGGCCTCGCTGCTGGTGGCCGCACGCAGGCGATCACGGACCTCCTTGCGATCGAGCATGCTGGCAATCTGGCGCAGCAGTTCCAGATGGGCATCGGTGGCGGCTTCTGGCACCAGCAGGACGAACAGCAGGTCCACCGGCGCGCCATCGATGGCGTCGTAGTCGATAGGGGCTTCCAGATGCAGCAGGGCGCTGACCGGAGCGGAACATCCTTCAAGCCGGCAGTGCGGGATGGCGATGCCGTTGCCGAAACCGGTCGAGCCGAGTTTTTCCCGGGCGATCAGTTTTTCGAAGACGTCTTGCATCTCCAGTTCGGGCACTTGATCGGCGATGACGGTGGCGACCTTTTCCAGGGCGCGCTTCTTGCTGCCGCCCGGCACGTTCACGAGGGAACGGCCGGGGGTCAGGATGGTTTCAAGTCGGATCATGGATGAGGGGGATCAGCGGGCAGCTGCACCTTGCAGCAGGCTTTGCTGTTTTTCCTTGTGTTTTTTCAATTGGCGGTCGAGCTTGTCTGCCAAGGCGTCGATCGCTGCATACATGTCTTCGTGTTCGGCGTTGGCAACCACTTCGCCGCCGGGAATCTGCAAGGTCGCCTCGACCTTCTGCTGCAGCTTCTCGACTTTCATGATGACCTGCACGTTGGTGATCTTGTCGAAGTGACTTTCCACGCGAGCGAGCTTTTCAAGCACGTAATCGCGCAGTGGCTGGGTGACTTCTACATGCTGTCCACTGATATTGACTTGCATACAGCTTCTCCTTTGTTGCCCGTGCATAAAGAGGCAGATCTTGCACCTGCCCCACAAACGCTGTGGCACATCTCAGGGGCTACATCAGTCGCTTGCGCTCGCTCGACGGTGCGATGCCGAGGGACTCGCGGTACTTGGCGACGGTGCGACGGGCTACCTGGATGCCTTGTGCCTCCAGTAAACCAGCGATCTTGCTGTCACTCAATGGCTTTTTCTGATTTTCCGCCGCAACCAGTTTCTTGATGATCGCGCGGATCGCCGTAGACGAGCATTCTCCGCCTTCGGAGGTGCTGACGTGGCTGGAGAAAAAGTATTTCAGTTCGTAGATGCCACGCGGCGTGTGCATGTATTTCTGCGTGGTTACCCGCGAAATGGTCGACTCGTGCATGCCCACCGCTTCGGCGATGTCATGCAGCACCAACGGCTTCATCGCTTCGTCGCCGTGATCGAGGAAGCCGCGCTGGTGCTCGACGATCTGCGTGGCCACCTTCATCAGGGTTTCGTTGCGGCTTTGCAGGCTCTTGATGAACCAGCGCGCTTCCTGCAACTGGTTGCGCATGAAGGTGTTGTCGGCGCTGGTGTCGGCCCGGCGCACAAAACCGGCATATTGCGGGTTGACGCGCAGGCGCGGAATGGCCTCCTGGTTCAGCTCCACCAGCCAGCGGTCGCTGTCCTTGCGCACGATGACGTCGGGCACCACGTACTCAGGCTCGCTGGACTCGATCTGCGAGCCGGGGCGCGGGTTGAGGCTTTGTACCAGCTCGATGACCTGGCGTAGCTCGTCTTCCTTGATTTTCATGCGACGCATCAGCTGGCTGTAATCACGGCTGCCGAGCAGGTCGATGAAGTCGGTGACCAGGCGCTTGGCTTCGGCCATCCACGGCGTGCTGGCGGGCAGCTGGCGCAGTTGCAGCAACAGGCATTCGCCCAGGGTGCGGGCGGCAATGCCGGCTGGTTCGAACTGCTGGATGCGGTGCAGTACCGCTTCGACCTCGTCCAGCTCGATATCCAGCTCCGGGTCGAAACCGGCGCAGATTTCCTCGAGGGTATCTTCCAGGTAGCCCTGGCCGTTGATGCTGTCGATCAGGGTGACGGCGATCAGGCGGTCGGTGTCGGACATCGGGGCCAGGTTCAGTTGCCACAGCAGGTGGCTTTGCAGGCTTTCGCCGGCCGATGTGCGGGTGGTGAAGTCCCACTCGTCGTCGTCGTTGCTCGGCAGGCTGCTGGCGCTGGTCTGGTAGATGTCTTCCCAGGCGGTGTCGACCGGCAGTTCGTTGGGGATGCGCTCGCTCCACTCACCGTCTTCCAGGGTGTCGGCACTGGTGGTGCTTTCCTGGAAGCTGTTGTCCTGGACTTCGGCGGCCGGCTTGTTCTCGGCGTTGTCCGCCATCGGGTCGCTGTTGTCGAAGTCGTCGCCGTCTTCCTGACGTTCGAGCATCGGGTTCGACTCCAGCGCTTCCTGGATTTCCTGTTGGAGGTCCAGGGTGGAGAGCTGGAGCAGGCGGATGGCCTGTTGCAACTGCGGTGTCATCGTCAGTTGCTGGCCCATTTTTAGGACGAGCGATGGTTTCATGGCTGGGGCTTAATACCTTGTTCGCCGGCGCGCATGCGCCATCCACTACACGAGGGCGCCGGGGCGCCAGATCAAGCAAGTTTTATGCCTTAAATTGTAGCGTTTGCCTAGAGCACTGTAACAACTTTACCCCGGCCTTCAGGGCGATTTGCCAGTACTCCAGGCGCGTGCCGGGGTCAGAGCCGGAACTCGTGGCCCAGGTAAACCTCTTTGACCAGGTCGTTGGCCAGGATGGTTTCGGAGTCGCCTTCAGCGATCAGCCGGCCATCGTTGACGATATAGGCGGTTTCGCAGATATCCAGGGTCTCACGCACGTTGTGGTCGGTGATCAGTACACCGATACCCTTGGCCTTGAGGTGATGGATGATCTGCTTGATGTCGCCGACCGAGATCGGGTCGACACCGGCAAACGGTTCGTCCAGCAGGATGAACTTGGGTGCGGTCGCCAGCGCGCGGGCAATTTCCACGCGGCGGCGCTCACCACCGGACAGGCTCATGCCGAGGTTGTCGCGAATGTGGCTGATGTGGAACTCCTGCAGCAGGCTTTCCAGTTCTTTGCGCCGGCCGTCGCGGTCGAGGTCCTTGCGGGTCTCGAGGATGGCCATGATGTTGTCGGCCACCGACAGCTTGCGGAAGATCGAGGCTTCCTGCGGCAGGTAGCCGATGCCGGCGCGGGCGCGACCGTGCATGGGCTGGTGGCTGACATCGAGGTTGTCGATCAGCACGCGCCCCTGATCGGCCTGGACCAGGCCGACGATCATGTAGAAGCAGGTGGTCTTGCCGGCGCCGTTGGGGCCGAGCAGGCCGACGATCTGGCCGCTGTCGATCGACAGGCTGACGTCGCGTACGACCTGCCGCCCCTTGTAGCTCTTGGCCAGGTGCTGGGCTTTGAGGGTTGCCATTTACTCGGCCTTCTTCTTGGGCTGGATCACCATGTCGATGCGCTGACGCGGCGAGGTCACGTTGCCACCGCGACCGGCGGTTGCCACCTGGGTCTGGGTGTTGTAGACGATCTTCTCGCCTTCGGTGGTGTTGCCTTCGTTCTCGACCTTGGCGCGGTCGGTGAGAATCACCATGTCCTTCTGCGACTGGTACTGGATGGTCACCGCCCAGCCTTTCATCTTGTCCGGTTTGGCTGCGCTCTGCTGCTGCTCGAAGTAGGCCAGGTTGCCCACCGAGGTCACCACGTCGATGTCGCCGGAGGCGGAGCGGGTGATGGTCACGGTGTTGCCTTTGATCATCATCGAACCCTGGGTGATGATCACGTCGCCGGTGTAGGTGGCCACGCCCTGCTTGTCGTCCAGGTGGGCGTTGTCGGCCTGGATGCGGATAGGCTGGTCACGGTCGTTCGGCAGGGCGAGGGCGCTCGCGCTTCCCAGTGCTGCGCTCAGGCTGAGCAAAAGGGGGAGGGTTTTAACGAGCCTCATACTGTCCTCTTACGTTAGAGAGCAAGTCCATCTTGCCTTCTTTCAAATACGCTTTCATTCCTTTGCCCGTAGTTGTGCCACCGGCGCCGTCGATTCTAACGGCTTGCTCGGTCTGCGCATATTGCTTCTGCGGGAACACGGTCATGCGTGAGCTGGTAATGATCATTTCGCGCTGCTTTTCGTCGGTGCGGGCGACCCGTACGTTGTCGATCAGTTCGACTTCGCTGCCGTCCGGGTTGACTTCGGCGCGAGTGCTCTGTACGTGCCAGGGGTATTCGGTACCGCGGTAAAGGTGCAGGTCCGGCGTGGTCAGCAGGGTGATTTCGCTGGCCTTGAGGTGTTCGACCTTGTCGGCAGTCATTTCGTACTGCAGCTTGCCATCGGGCAGGAACTGCAGGCTGTGAGCGTTGACCGCGTAGTAGTCGATGGCGCTTTCGTCGACCTGGGCCACCGGCTTGTCGAGGAAGCTTTCCGGGCTGACATTCCAGTAGCCGATCGCCACCAGCAGGGCGGCGATTACCGCGAGCAGCGCAATGTTGCGGGCTTTCTTGCTGAACATGGGCAGCCTTACAGGTAGTTGGCGTTGGCAGCGTCCAGGGTGCCCTGGGCCTGCATGATCAGTTCGCAGAATTCACGGGCCGCGCCTTCGCCGCCACGTGCCTGGGTCACGCCATGGGCGTGTTGGCGCACGAACGGCGCGGCGTTGGCGACCGCCATGCCCAGGGCCACGCGGCGGATTACCGGCAGGTCGGGCAGGTCGTCGCCAAGGTAGGCCACTTGAGCATAGCTCAGGCCCAGTTCGGCGAGCAGGCCGTCCAGCACCACCAGTTTGTCCTCGCGGCCCTGGTACAGGTGCGGGATGCCGAGGTTCTTCGCCCGGCGCTCGACCACCGGGGTCTTGCGCCCGCTGATGATCGCGGTGGTCACGCCCGAGGCCATGAGCATCTTGATGCCCTGGCCGTCGAGGGTATTGAACGTCTTGAACTCGCTGCCGTCCTCTAGGAAGTACAGGCGCCCGTCGGTGAGCACGCCGTCCACGTCGAACACTGCCAGCTTGATGTTCTTGCCGCGTTGCATGAGGTCCTGGTTCATTCCATCGCTCCTTTACATCACGCCGGCGCGCAGCAGGTCGTGCATGTTCAGGGCGCCGGTGGGGCGGTCCTCGCGGTCCACCACCACCAAGGCGCCGATCTTGTGGTCTTCCATGATCTTCAGGGCCTCGGCCGCGAGCATTTCGGCGCGGGCCGTCTTGCCGTGCACGGTCATTACCTGGTCGATCAGGGTGGTGTGGACATCGATGTTGCGGTCAAGGCTGCGGCGCAGGTCGCCGTCGGTGAAGATCCCCGCCAGCTTGCCATCGGCTTCGACGATCACGGTCATGCCCAGGCCTTTGCGGGACATTTCAAGGAGTGCGTCCTTGAGCAGGGTGCCGCGGGGCACCTGGGGCAGTTCGTCGCCGGCGTGCATCACGTTCTCCACCTTGAGCAGCAGGCGGCGGCCCAGAGCACCACCCGGGTGCGAGAAGGCAAAGTCTTCCGCGGTGAAGCCGCGAGCTTCGAGCAGGGCAATGGCCAGCGCGTCGCCCAGCACCAGCGATGCGGTGGTGGAGGAGGTGGGTGCCAGGTTCAGCGGGCAGGCCTCTTGCTCGACGCGGGCGTCGAGGTTGACCTCGGCAGCCTGGGCCAGGGGCGAGTCCGGGTTGCCGGTCAGGCTGATCAGCTTGATGCCCAGGCGCTTGATCAGCGGCAGCAGGGTGACGATTTCGGCGGTGCTGCCGGAGTTCGACAGGGCAAGGATGACATCATCGCGGGTGATCATGCCCATGTCGCCATGGCTGGCTTCGGCCGGGTGCACGAAAAACGCCGGCGTGCCGGTGCTGGCCAGGGTGGCGGCGATCTTGTTGCCGATGTGCCCGGACTTGCCCATGCCGACCACGACGACCCGGCCCTTGCTGGCCAGGATCAGTTCGCAGGCCTTGACGAAATTGTCGTCGATGC
This sequence comes from Pseudomonas sp. B10(2017), assembly GCF_002113295.1. NCBI lineage: Bacteria > Pseudomonadati > Pseudomonadota > Gammaproteobacteria > Pseudomonadales > Pseudomonadaceae > Pseudomonas > Pseudomonas sp. B10(2017). The sequence continues at coordinate 115,236 of NZ_NEJU01000006.1, read as the reverse complement.
GCGCCAGCAGGGCCTCTACGGCCTCGAGTTCCAGGCGCAGGGTGCGTTGGGCGGATTGGATCAGCTCGCTGGATTGGCTCATGTCGAAAAAGCAATGCCTGATGAAAAGGCGGCGATTATAGCTGCAATGAAAGAAACCCTCACGCTTTCGATTGCCGTGGTGAATGTCTGGTCAGCCTGTCGCAGGGCTGAACGACTCGTTAGCCGGCCTTGGGGCGGTGCTGTCAGCGGTGCTATAGTTCGCCGCTATTCGGCCTGCCTGGGGCGCTTGTGCCTTCCAGATGGAGGCCGACGTCCATTAGGACGAGGCTGCACTAGCAAGGAGTCTAGATGAGTGTGGATAGCGCCTACGCGGTCGAGTTGAAGGGGGTTACCTTCAAACGCGGTTCGCGCAGCATTTTCAGCAATGTCGACATTCGCATCCCGCGCGGCAAGGTCACCGGTATCATGGGACCATCGGGTTGCGGCAAGACCACGTTGCTCCGCCTGATGGGCGCGCAGCTGCGCCCCTCCAGCGGTGAGGTCTGGGTTGCCGGGCAGAACCTGCCGACGCTGTCGCGCAGCGACCTGTTCGACGCTCGCAAGCAAATGGGGGTGCTGTTCCAGAGCGGCGCGCTGTTCACCGATCTCGATGTGTTCGAGAACGTCGCGTTCCCGCTGCGCGTGCACACCCAGCTGTCGGACGAGATGATCCGCGATATCGTGTTGATGAAGCTGCAGGCCGTGGGGCTGCGCGGTGCCATCGACCTGATGCCCGACGAGCTGTCCGGTGGCATGAAGCGCCGTGTGGCGTTGGCCCGGGCGATTGCGCTGGACCCGCAGATCCTCATGTACGACGAACCGTTCGTCGGCCAGGACCCGATCGCCATGGGTGTATTGGTGCGTCTGATCCGCCTGCTCAACGACGCCCTGGGTATTACCAGCATCGTCGTTTCCCACGACCTGGCGGAAACCGCCAGCATTGCCGACTACATCTATGTCGTAGGTGATGGCCAGGTGCTGGGCCAGGGGACGCCTGACGAGCTGATGGGCTCGGACAACCCGCGCATTCGCCAGTTCATGAAGGGCGACCCGGACGGCCCGGTGCCTTTCCATTTCCCTGCGCCTGACTACCGCGCCGACCTGCTGGGAGCGCGTTGATGCGCAGAAAATCCTTACTCGAACGTGTCCGCCTGCTGGGGCGCTCGGCCATTGACGTGCTGGCGGTGCTGGGGCGCTCCTGCCTGTTCCTGTTCCATGCACTGATCGGCCGTGGCGGCATCGGTGGCGGCTTCCAGCTGCTGACCAAGCAGCTGTACTCGGTGGGCGTGCTGTCGCTGGCGATCATCGTCGTGTCCGGCGTGTTCATCGGCATGGTGCTGGCGCTGCAGGGCTTCAGCATCCTGACCAAGTACGGCTCGGAGCAGGCGGTGGGGCAGATGGTCGCCCTGACCCTGCTGCGTGAGCTCGGCCCGGTGGTGACGGCATTGCTGTTCGCTGGCCGTGCCGGTTCGGCGCTCACCGCGGAAATCGGCAACATGAAGTCCACCGAGCAGCTGTCGAGCCTTGAAATGATCGGCGTCGACCCTCTCAAGTACATCGTCGCGCCGCGGCTGTGGGCCGGTTTCATTTCGCTGCCGTTGCTGGCGCTGATTTTCAGCGTGGTCGGCATCTGGGGTGGCTCGTGGGTCGCGGTGGACTGGCTGGGCGTCTACGAGGGCTCGTTCTGGGCCAACATGCAGAACAGTGTTTCGTTCACCGACGACGTGCTCAACGGGCTGATCAAGAGCCTGGTATTTGCCTTCGTCACGACCTGGATCGCCGTATTCCAGGGGTACGACTGTGAGCCCACCTCAGAAGGGATCAGCCGTGCCACCACCAAGACCGTGGTCTATGCCTCGTTGGCAGTGCTGGGTCTGGACTTTATTCTGACCGCCTTGATGTTTGGAGATTTCTGATGCAAAACCGCACCCTGGAAATCGGTGTCGGCCTGTTCCTCCTGGCCGGGATCCTGGCGCTGCTGCTGCTCGCCCTGCGTGTCAGCGGGCTGTCGGCCAGCCCGAGCAGCGATACCTATAAAGTTTATGCCTACTTCGACAATATCGCTGGTTTGACGGTCAGAGCTAAAGTGACCATGGCCGGTGTGACCATCGGCAAGGTTACCGCCATCGATCTGGACCGTGATTCCTACACCGGTCGGGTGACGCTGCAACTGGACAAGTCGGTGGACAACCTGCCGACCGACTCCACGGCCTCGATCCTGACGGCCGGGTTGCTTGGCGAGAAGTACATCGGCATCAGCGTGGGCGGTGAGGACCAAGTGCTCAAGGACGGCGGGACCATCCATGACACCCAGTCGGCGCTGGTGCTGGAAGATCTGATTGGCAAGTTCCTGCTCAACTCCGTTGGCAAGGAACCGAAAGAAGCGCAACCGGCTAATTAAGGAGTTTCCATGATTTCGATCCTGCGACGTGGCTTGCTGGTCCTGCTGGCGGCCTTCCCCCTGATGGCGCTGGCCGCGCAGTCTCCGCATGACGTGGTGCAGAGCACCACCACAGAGCTGCTGGGTGAGCTCAAGGCCAACAAGGAGCAGTACAAGTCCAACCCGCAAGCGTTCTACGACGCCCTTGACCGTATCCTCACGCCCGTGGTCGATGCCGACGGTATTTCCAGAAGCATCATGACCGTCAAGTACTCGCGCAAGGCCACGCCCGAGCAGATGCAGCGCTTCCAGGAAAACTTCAAGCGCAGTCTGTTCCAGTTCTACGGTAACGCCCTGCTGGAGTACAACAACCAGGGGATCGTCGTGGACCCGGCCAAGGCCGATGACGGCAAGCGTGCCTCCGTAGGCATGAAGGTCACCGGCAACAATGGCGCCGTGTACCCGGTTCAGTACACTCTGGAAAACCTGGGTGGCGAATGGAAGGTGCGTAACGTGATCGTCAACGGCATCAACATCGGCAAGCTGTTCCGCGACCAGTTCGCCGATGCCATGCAGCGCAATGGCAACGACCTGGACAAGACCATCGACGGCTGGGCCGGCGAAGTGGCCAAGGCCAAGCAGGCCGCCGACAACTCGCCAGAGAAGACCGTCAAATGAGTGAGGCCGGCGTAAGCATGGCCGAGCCGGGCGTGCTGCGCCTGGCCGGCGTGCTGGACTACCGCAGCGGGCCCGCCCTGCGCAAGCAGGGCAGGGCGCTGATCGCGGGCTGCCGCGAGGCGCAGTTGGTGCTCGATTGCTCGGCTGTACAGCGCTCCACCAGTGTCGGCCTGTCGTTGCTGCTGGCCTTCATGCGCGATGCCCAGGCCACCGGCAAGGGTTGCCAGGTGCGCGGTATGCCCGACGACATGCGGGAAATTGCCGAGGTCTATGACCTCGATGAAGTGCTGGCAACCTGATGTTCCGGCACGGATGATGGCCCCTCGGTCAGCGAAGCCCTCGTTGGGCTTCGCAGGCGAGGGGCTTTTTTGTATGATGGCCGACCCGTGCGCATCGGGCGCCGATTGAGGTTGAGCATGCAGGCCGTAGAAGTTAAAAGCTTCCTTGAAGAGAAATTGCCGGGTTCCCGGGTCGAAGTTGAAGGCGAAGGCTGCAACTTCCAGTTGAACGTGATCAGCGACGAGTTGGCTGGCCTGAGCCCGGTCAAACGCCAGCAGGCGATCTATGCTCACCTGAATCCGTGGATCGCCAATGGCAGCATCCATGCGGTAACCATGAAATTTTTCAGCAGCGCAGCCTGGGCTGAGCGCACCTGAGCCAACGTGGCGGCGAGATTCCAATGGACAAACTGATTATTACTGGCGGCGCTCGCCTTGATGGCGAGATCCGCATTTCGGGCGCGAAGAACGCAGCCCTGCCGATTCTGGCGGCGACCCTGCTGGCCGACGGCCCGGTCACCGTGGGCAACCTGCCGCACCTGCACGACATCACCACCATGATCGAGCTGTTCGGCCGCATGGGCATCGAGCCGGTGATCGACGAAAAGCTGGCGGTCGAGATCGACCCACGCACCATCAAGACCCTGGTCGCGCCTTACGAGCTGGTCAAGACCATGCGCGCCTCGATCCTGGTGTTGGGCCCGATGGTCGCCCGTTTCGGCGAGGCCGAAGTGGCCCTGCCTGGCGGTTGCGCCATTGGTTCGCGCCCGGTCGACCTGCACATCCGTGGCCTCGAGGCCATGGGCGCGAAGATCGAAGTCGAAGGCGGCTACATCAAGGCCAAGGCGCCTGAGGGTGGCCTGCGCGGTGCGCACTTCTTCTTCGACACCGTCAGCGTGACCGGTACCGAGAACATCATGATGGCCGCTGCCCTGGCCAAGGGCCGCAGCGTGCTGCAGAACGCCGCGCGCGAGCCGGAAGTGGTCGACCTGGCCAACTTCATCAACGCCATGGGCGGTAATGTCCAGGGCGCCGGTACCGACACCATCGTCATCGACGGCGTCGAGCGTCTGGGCTCGGCCAACTACCGCGTGATGCCGGACCGTATCGAGACCGGCACCTACCTGGTTGCCGCTGCCGTGACCGGTGGTCGCGTCAAGGTCAAGGACACCGACCCGACCATCCTTGAAGCAGTACTGGAAAAACTCAAGGAAGCCGGCGCCGACATCAATACCGGCGACGACTGGATCGAGCTGGACATGCACGGCAAGCGGCCGAAAGCCGTCAACCTGCGTACCGCCCCGTACCCTGCTTTCCCGACCGACATGCAGGCGCAGTTCATCTCGCTCAACGCCATTGCCGAAGGCACCGGTGCAGTGATCGAGACAATCTTCGAGAACCGCTTCATGCACGTCTATGAAATGCACCGCATGGGCGCGCAGATCCAGGTCGAAGGCAACACTGCCATCGTCACAGGCGTCAAGGCGCTGAAGGGTGCCCCGGTAATGGCCACCGACCTGCGTGCTTCCGCCAGCCTGGTGCTGTCGGCGCTGGTAGCCGAAGGCGATACCCTGATCGATCGCATCTACCACATCGACCGTGGTTACGAGTGCATCGAAGAAAAACTGCAGATGCTGGGCGCGAAGATCCGTCGCGTGCCGGGCTAATCGTCTGCCTGGTGCATCCTGTGGGAGTGCGGTTTGCCCGCTTTCGCAGGATGCGCCTAACGAATTGAATGCGGTCGGGCTCTACGCCCGGCCGGCAGTAGCCGCTTAAGGACCGACGTTCCAATGTTGACCATCGCGCTTTCCAAAGGCCGTATTCTCGACGATACCCTGCCATTGCTGGCCGAGGCCGGTATCGTGCCGACCGAGAACCCGGACAAGAGCCGCAAACTGATCATCCCCACCACGCAGGACGATGTGCGCCTGCTGATCGTGCGTGCCACCGACGTGCCGACCTATGTCGAGCATGGTGCCGCCGACCTGGGTGTGGCCGGCAAGGATGTGCTGATGGAGTACGGCGGCCAGGGCCTGTACGAGCCCCTGGACCTACAGATTGCCCGCTGCAAGCTGATGACCGCCGGTGTGGTCGGTGCACCTGAGCCCAAGGGCCGTCTGCGCGTGGCTACCAAGTTCGTCAACGTAGCCAAGCGCTACTACGCCGAGCAGGGCCGCCAGGTCGACATCATCAAGCTGTACGGCTCGATGGAGCTGGCACCGCTGATCAATCTCGCCGACAAGATCATCGACGTGGTCGACACCGGCAACACCCTGCGTGCCAACGGCCTGGAGCCCCAGGAACTGATCGCCACGATCAGCTCGCGCCTGGTGGTCAACAAGGCCTCCATGAAAATGCAGCACGCCCGTATCCAGAGCCTGATCGACACGCTGCGCGAAGCGGTCGAATCGCGACACCGCGGTTGATTCCTGCGCGCGACCTTCGCTGTCGCGCCCATCTATCCGCGTCATAGCCATTTTTCTCGGGTGCCCGCGCGGATGGACTGGTAGCTTAGGGTGCCTGAGCATTCGCCAATAATCGAGGCCCTCGCCATGACCGTGTCCACTGCAATTGCCCGTCTCAACGCTGCTGATCCGGATTTCGCCCGACATCTGGATCATCTGCTGAGCTGGGAAAGTGTGTCCGATGACGCGGTCAACCAGCGCGTGCTCGACATCATCAAGGCCGTGCGCGAGCGTGGCGATGCGGCGTTGGTGGAATTCACCCAGCGTTTCGATGGTGTCGATGCCAAGTCGATTGACGACCTGATCCTCAATCGCGAGCGCCTGGAACTGGCCCTGACCCGCATTACCCCGGCCCAGCGCGAAGCCCTGGAAAAGGCCGCCAACCGCGTGCGCATGTACCACGAGCGGCAGAAACAGGACTCCTGGCAGTACACCGAAGCCGACGGCACCGTGCTCGGCCAGAAGGTCACCCCACTGGACCGCGCCGGCCTGTATGTGCCGGGTGGCAAGGCGTCGTACCCGTCGTCGGTGCTGATGAACGCCATCCCGGCCAAGGTTGCCGGCGTGGCCGAAGTGGTGATGGTGGTACCGACCCCGCGTGGCGAGGTCAACGAACTGGTGCTGGCGGCTGCCTGCATCGCCGGTGTCGACCGTGTGTTCACCGTCGGCGGTGCCCAGGCTGTCGCCGCCCTGGCGTACGGTACCGAAAGCGTGCCGCAGGTGGACAAGATCGTCGGCCCGGGCAACATCTACGTTGCCACCGCCAAGCGCCACGTGTTCGGCCAGGTGGGTATCGACATGATCGCCGGCCCGTCGGAAATCCTCGTGGTGTGCGATGGTCAGACCGACCCGGACTGGATCGCCATGGACCTGTTCTCCCAGGCCGAGCACGACGAAGATGCCCAGGCCATCCTGGTGAGCCCGGACGCCTCCTTCCTCGACCGCGTTGCTGCCAGCATCGACAAGCTGCTGCCGACCATGGAACGTGCCGAGATCATCGAGAAGTCGATCAATGGCCGCGGTGCGCTGATCCAGGTACGTGACATGCAACAGGCCATGGAAGTGGCCAACCGCATTGCACCCGAGCATCTGGAGCTGTCGGTGGCCGACCCGCAGGCCTGGCTGCCGCACATCCGCCACGCTGGCGCGATCTTCATGGGCCGCCACACCAGCGAAGCGCTGGGCGACTACTGCGCCGGCCCCAACCACGTGCTGCCGACTTCCGGCACCGCGCGTTTCTCGTCGCCGCTGGGGGTGTACGACTTCCAGAAGCGCTCGTCGATCATTTTCTGCTCCGAGCAGGGCGCGTCCGAACTGGGCCACACCGCCTCGGTCCTGGCCCGTGGCGAGTCGCTGACTGCCCACGCCCGCAGCGCTGAATACCGCATCCTGACCCAAGAGAAGGGGAACTGAGCATGAGTCGATTCTGGAGCCCCTTCGTCAAGGACCTGGTGCCTTACGTGCCGGGCGAGCAGCCCAAGCTGGCCCGCCTGGTCAAGCTGAACACCAACGAAAACCCCTACGGCCCTTCGCCCAAGGCGCTGGAGGCCATGCGCGGCGAGCTGAACGACAACCTGCGCCTGTACCCGGACCCGAACGGTGACCGGCTGAAGCAGGCGGTGGCCGAATACTATGGCGTGACCCCGGCACAAGTATTCGTCGGCAACGGCTCGGACGAGGTGCTGGCGCACATCTTCCACGGCCTGTTCCAGCATGACGCACCGCTGCTGTTCCCGGACATCAGCTACAGCTTCTACCCGGTCTACTGCGGCCTGTACGGTATTGCCTTCGAGCAGGTGGCGCTGGACGAGCAGTTCCAGATTCGCATCGAGGACTACGACAAGCCCAACGCCGGCATCATCTTCCCCAACCCCAACGCGCCGACCGGTTGCCTGATGCCGCTGCAGGTGGTGGAGCAGTTGCTGCAGGCCAACCGTGATTCGGTGGTGGTGGTTGATGAAGCCTACATCGACTTCGGTGGCGAAACCGCAATCAGCCTGGTGGACCGCTATGACAATCTGCTGGTCACTCAGACCCTGTCGAAGTCGCGTTCGCTGGCCGGGTTGCGGGTTGGGCTGGCGGTGGGGCACCCGGACTTGATCGAGGCGCTGGAGCGGATAAAGAACAGCTTCAACTCCTACCCGCTGGACCGTGCCGCGATCGTTGGCGCGGCGGTGGCGTTCGAGGACCGCGAATACTTCGAGGAAACCTGCCGCAAGGTGATCGACAGCCGCGAGGTGTTGGTCGGGCAGCTGCAGGCCAAGGGCTTCGAAGTGTTGCCGTCGGCAGCCAACTTCATCTTCGCTCGCCATCCGCAACGAGATGCCGGTGAGCTGGCTGCGCGACTGCGCGAACAGGGCGTGATCGTGCGCCACTTCAAGCAGCCGCGCATTGCCCAGTTCCTGCGCATCACCATTGGTACGCCAGAGATGAACCAGGCGCTGCTCGATGCGTTGAACTGACGCCATCCACTGCCCTGCGCGGTCCTTGTAGGAGCGGCCTTGTGTCGCGAAAGGGCGCTCCTACAAAAGATCGCGCCAGGTTTTTAATCGCTGCTCTCTTCAATGACAAACACTTTGCCCACCGGTATGCTGCGCCAATTCATCGGATGATTGGTTGAGTTGAATGAGTAGCGAATTGACCAAGCGTTCACTGGTCGAACTGGCCGTCGAGCGCATGCGCGAACGCATCGTGCTGGGCGACTGGCAGGTTGGCCAGCGTTTGCCGACCGAGCCGGAGCTTGCCCTGCAGTTGGGCATAAGCCGCAATACCGTACGCGAGGCCATGCGTGTGCTGGCGTTCAGTGGCCTGGTGGAGATCCGCCAGGGCGACGGCAGCTACCTGCGTACCGCCCAGGACCCGCTGCAGGCGGTGCAGGCGATGTCACGCTGCACGCCCGAGCAGGCCCGCGAAACCCGGCATATCCTCGAAGCCGAGGCCATTGGCCTGGCCGCACTGCGCCGAACCGACGCCGACCTGCAGGCGCTGCGTGAAGCCCTGGCCAATAGCGCCGGGCATTTTCACGGTGATATCGATGCTTATGTGGCCTGCGACCTGGTGTTTCACCAGCGGCTGGTCGATGCCGCCCATAACCCGGCCTTGAGTGAGCTGTACCGGTACTTTTCCGGGGTGGTGGCTGCCGCGCTGCAGCACAACATGGCGACCGTGCCGCGCTGTCAAGCCACGTTCGACTTGCATGGGCAGATACTTGCCGCCATCGAGCAACGCGATGCGGAGCAGGCCAAGCGCCTGAGCCGTACCCTTATCGCATCCTGACTCCGAGAAGGCCATGGCTGATTCCATCACCCGTAACACCCCACCGAGCGAGCGGGACCTCGAAGAATTGCTGATCGACGCCGAGGCTGACGACGAGCAGGTCCAACAGCAGCCGGTACCGATACAGCGGCCTTGGCTGTTGTTGCTTGGCCTGGTGCTGGTGGCATTGAACCTGCGCCCGGCATTGTCGAGCATGGCGCCGGTGCTGGGCCAGGTGTCCGAAGGCTTGGGGCTGAACGCCTCGCAGGCCGGTTTGCTGACCACCTTGCCAGTGCTGTGCCTGGGGCTGTTCGCCCCTTTGGCGCCGGTGCTGGCGCGGCGCTTTGGCAGCGAGCGGGTGATCCTCGGCATTCTCGCCACCCTGGCGCTTGGCATAGTCGTGCGCAGTAGCTTGGGGGCCACCGGGGTGTTCCTCGGCAGCCTCATGGCGGGTGCCAGCATCGGCATCATTGGCGTGCTGTTGCCGGGCATCGTCAAGCGCGATTTCCCGCAGCACGCTGGCACGCTGACCGGCGTGTACACCATGGCGTTGTGCCTGGGCGCCGCCATGGCGGCTGGTGCTACGGTGCCCCTGGCCCAGCACTTCAACGACAGCTGGGCGCTGGGCCTCGGCTTCTGGATGTTGCCGGCCCTGCTGGCCATGCTGGTGTGGCTGCCGCAGGCCCGCCAGGGCCATGGCCTGCACAAGGTAGCTTATCGCGTGCGTGGGTTGTGGCGTGACCCGCTGGCCTGGCAGGTAACCCTGTACATGGGCCTGCAGTCATCACTGGCCTACATCGTATTTGGCTGGTTGCCATCGATTCTGATCGGTCGCGGCCTGAGCCCGACCGAGGCGGGGCTGGTGCTGTCGGGGTCGGTGATCGTGCAGCTGGTCAGCTCGCTCAGTGCGCCCTGGCTGGCCACTCGCGGCAAGGACCAGCGCCTGGCGATCCTGCTGGTCATGCTGATTACCCTGGCCGGCCTGTTCGGGTGCCTGTATGCGCCGCTGTCCGGGCTGTGGGGTTGGGCGGTTGTGCTGGGCCTGGGGCAGGGCGGTACCTTTGCCCTGGCGCTGACCTTGATCGTGCTGCGCTCGAAGGATGCCCATGTGGCGGCAAACCTGTCGAGCATGGCGCAGGGGGTGGGCTATACCTTGGCGTCGATGGGGCCGTTTGCGGTGGGGCTGGTGCATGACCTGACCGGGGGCTGGGCGGCAGTGGGGTGGATCTTTGCCGTGCTGGGGCTGGGTGCCATCGTGTTCGGCCTGGGAGCCGGGCGGGCTTTGCATGTGCAGGTGAGCAGCGAGAAAGTCTGACGTTGATGTTGGCAGTGCCGGCCCTTTCGCGGGTAAACCCGCTCCCACAGCTACTGCACAATTTTCAAGATGTGTGCGATCCCTGTGGGAGCGGGTTCACCCGCGAAGGGGCCGGTACTGGCATAAGCAACCGGGGCAGATTATCGTGCTGCTTTCATCCCCAGGACGGACCAGCCCCCATGAGCGACGCCAACCGCGACCTGATCACCCGCTTCTACCAGGCCTTCCAGCGCCTGGATGCCGAGGCCATGGTCGCCTGCTACAGCGACGATATCGCCTTCAGCGACCCGGTCTTTGGCACCTTGCGTGGCAAGGATGCAGGCGACATGTGGCGAATGCTCACCAGCCGGGCCAAGGACTTTACCCTGACCTTCGACAACGTCCGCGCCGATGAATGCACGGGCGCCGCACATTGGGTGGCCACCTACCTGTTCAGCCAGACCGGCCGCACCGTTGTCAACGATATCCAGGCGCGTTTCGTGGTCCGTGACGGGCTGATCTGCCAGCACGATGACCAATTCGACTTGTGGCGCTGGTCGCGGCAGGCGCTGGGTGTGCCTGGCATGCTGCTGGGCTGGTCGCCGCTGGTGCAGAACAAGGTGCGCCAGCAGGCGTTCAAAGGCCTGCGGGCGTACCAGCATGCTCAAGGCAGCGCTACCGCCTGATCACTCTTGTGATAGCTGAAGGTGGCGCGTTCATCGAGGTCGTTCGGTAGACGGATGCGAATGACAGGTATGAATGTGCCATTGGTCCTGTACCAATCTCGTTGATCGGCCTGAGCTTGTTGCAATGCGCCATACGCGCCTTCGATATGGAAGAACGACTGGATTGGCAGCCTGTTGGACTGCTCTTCGTCCCACGCACCGATCACCACCTCGTTCCACGGGAACGGTAGTTCAGGCGCAAACAACTGTTTGGCGCGTATGCTCTGGTAGAAGGCTTCAGCCCGCTCGGGAACCCGCGCCCGGCGGATATCGAATGCGCATTGGGCCTTGTAGTCGCCGCTTTGCCGGAACCGCTCCATCCACTGCTCGGCAGTGAGTACTCCCTGTTCATGGCAGGCCGCTTCGGTTGCGGCCGTTTGCCGATTGTCGCCGCAACCGCGTTTGTCACGCTCCCAGGTATCACCGTCAGTGGGCCAGGCGCATAGCATTTCGTAGCGCAAGCTGTCTTTTGGGCGTTGCAGCAGCGGGTACAGGGTAAAGCCGCTACGGCCGTCGGCAGCCAGCTGCGTGGTGGGAATGTCGCTGCGCAGGTATGAAAACGATACGCCGCCCTTGTCCTTGCTGTTCTGGCTATGATGCCAGGAATGATAATGCGGTGAAGGTTTGGTTGACCTTAGCAAGACGCCCGAACAGGCATGGGCAGGTACCGCGTTGCCTGGGCAATGCGCGGGCGTGGAATCGTAGTTTTTCTGCAACTGCTCGGCGGTCCGGGCGCCGATGGAGGCCTGGGCGGCGGATGCGCCGGCCAACAGGGCAGCGGCAAGCAAGGTGCGGGATACTGAAGTGAGCATGATGAAGCCCTTATGAGGGTGGGCTCACCAAATTAATGATGGAAAGAGCAGGCGTCGTGAGTGAAAAAGTGCCGGATCAGGCAGTAAAACCTTGGTATGTCTACTTGGTAAGGGCTGCCAATGGATCGCTGTATTGCGGTATCAGCGATGACCCGCAGCGGCGTTTTCTGGCGCACCAGAAAGGGCAGGGCGCGCGTTACTTCAAGACCAGCCCGGCCCAGGCGCTGGTGTATGTGGAGCAATGGCCGGACAAGGGCGAAGCATTGCGCCAGGAGCGGCTGGTGAAGCGGCTGCGCAAGGCGGCGAAGGAGGCGCTGGTGGCCTCCTATGAGGCTGAGTCTTCCGCTATTTAGGGCCGCTTCGCGCCCCAGGGCCCTCAGTCCTTGCGACGCTTCAACTGATCCACCAAGGTGGTCGGAAGCCCCTTGATGATCAAGGTCCCTGCCGCTTCGTCATACTCGACCTTGTCCCCCAGCAGGTGCGCTTCGAAGCTGATCGACAATCCCTCGGCACGCCCGGTGAAACGGCGGAACTGGTTGAGGGTGCGCTTGTCCGCGGGGATTTCAGGCGACAGGCCGTAGTCCTTGTTGCGGATGTGATCGTAGAACGCCTTGGGCCGGTCCTCGTCGATCAGGCTGGACAGTTCTTCCAGCGTGACCGGCTCGCCCAGCTTGGTCTGGGTAGTGGCGTACTCGACCAGGGTCTGGGTTTTTTCGCGAGCGGACTCTTCCGGCAGGTCTTCGCTCTCGACGAAGTCGCTGAAGGCCTTGAGCAGGGTGCGGGTTTCGCCCGGGCCGTCGACGCCCTCCTGGCAGCCGATGAAGTCGCGGAAGTAGTCCGAGACCTTCTTGCCGTTCTTGCCCTTGATGAACGAAATGTACTGTTTGGAATTCTGGTTGTTCTTCCACTCCGACAGGTTGATGCGCGCCGCCAGATGCAGCTGGCCAAGGTCGAGGTGGCGCGAAGGCATCACATCAAGCTCGGCGTTCACCGCCACGCCTTCACTGTGGTGCAGCAGGGCGATCGCCAGGTATTCGGTCATGCCTTGCTGGTAGTGGGCAAACAGGATATGGCCGCCGGTGGACAGGTTGGACTCCTCCATCAGCTTCTGCAGGTGCTCCACGGCCACGCGGCTGAAGGCGGTAAAGTCCTTTTCTTCGTCCAGGTACTGCTTCAGCCAGCCGCTCAGCGGGTAGGCCCCGGACTCGCCGTGGAAAAAGCCCCAGGCCTTGCCTTGCTTGGCGTTGTAGCTGTCATTGAGGTCGGCCAGCAGGTTTTCGATGGCGTCGGAAGCGGCCAGTTCGGAATCGCGGGCATGCAGTACGGCGGGGCTGCCATCGGGCTTTTTGTCGATCAGGTGAACGATGCAATGACGGATTGGCATGGAATTCTCGGGGAGATGCAAAAGTCGTCCAGTTTACCCTAGACACCAGGTGGTGCAGTGGCCGGATGTTGGCAGAAATGGCGGTTGTTCGTTTTTTGTTCAAATTTGTGCGTTTTAGGCTAAAACCCCCGAAAAACCTGCATTAAATCGAAGCGCGCAGCGGATATTTATCCGTTCCTGTGGTAGCTTTGCGCGGTCTTGCGCCCCTTGTGTGGCGCATTGCTGGCAGCGTGCTGTCGTCGTGTCGAACCAAACGTCGATTTGCGTATCTACATACGCGATTGGCGCGGCCCTCCACTTTCAGGGGCTGGCCCGATAACGTCGTAGTGCGCTGCATAACCAACGAATTTGATAGGGAAGGAACACCACCATGGCATTGACCAAAGACCAACTGATTGCCGACATCGCCGAATCGATCGCCGCGCCAAAAGCCACCGCCAAGAACGCTCTGGAGCAACTGGGCCAGATCGTTGCCGACCAGCTGGAAAACGGCGCTGAAATCACTCTGCCAGGCATCGGCAAGCTGAAAGTCGCTGAGCGTCCTGCCCGTACCGGCCGCAACCCTTCGACTGGCGCTGCCATCGAAATCGCTGCCAAGAAAGTCGTCAAGTTCGTTCCAGCCAAAGTGCTGACCGACGCCATCAACAAGTAATTGTTGAAGCTTTGACGAAACCGCGCCCGGCTTGCCCGGGCGCGGTTTTTTCATGCCCGGTTTTTACGCCCGGCGTGCCAGGCCTGGCGCGCGGCGTCGTCGTGGAAGCTCCAGGCGACCATGCGGCTTTGCTTCTGTCCCTGGCCCATTTCACTGATGCGCACGGCCTTGACGCCCGTTTTCCTGAGCGCGGCCTCGATCCCCGGCAGGTTGCTGGCCTTGGACACCAGGCTGGTGAACCACAGCACTCGCTCGGCGTACTGCACGCTTTCACTGACCAGTTGGGTGACAAAGCGGATTTCGCCACCTTCACACCACAGTTCGTTGTTCTGGCCACCGAAGTTGAGCACCGGCAGCTTGCGCTTGGGGTCCTGCTTGCCGAGGTTCTTCCACTTGCGCTGGCTGCCACGGGTGGCTTCGTCGCGTGAGGAATGGAAGGGCGGGTTGCACAGGGTCAGGTCGAAGCGTTCGCCCTCCTGCAGCAGGCCGCTGAGGATGTGCGCACGGTTGGCCTGCTGGCGGAGGGTGATGGCCTTGCCCAGGCCGTTGGCCTGGACGATGGCCTTGGCCGAAGCCAGGGCCACGGGGTCGATGTCCGAGCCGAGGAAGCGCCAGCGGTAGTCGCTATGGCCCAGCAGCGGGTAGATGCAGTTGGCACCTACGCCGATGTCCAGCGCATGCACCTGGGCGCCCTTGGGGATCTCGCCGGCATTGTCGTCGGCCAGCAGGTCGGCGGCCACGTGGATGTAGTCGGCGCGGCCGGGAATCGGCGGGCACAGGTAGTCGGTGGGGATATCCCAGTGCTGGATGCCGTACTGGGCCTTCAGCAAGGCACGGTTGAACACCCGCACAGCCTCGGGGTTGGCGAAGTCGATGCTGGGTTTGCCGTGGGGGTTGGTGATGGTGAAGCGCGCCAGGTCAGGGTGGGCCTTGATCAGGCTGGGGAAGTCGTAGCGGCCCTGGTGGCGGTTGCGCGGGTGCAGGGTGGGTTTGCGGGTCATGGTCGGGTCCTGAAAAGCATCGCCGGCAAGCCAGCTCCCACAGGTATGGTGCTTTCCTGTGGGAGCTGGCTTGCCGGCGATGGGCTGCGAAGCAGCCCGCTATGGCTTCACTTTTGATTAAAGCGCTGCAATCCGCGCATGCTGCTCTGTGAAGTTGGCCAGGGCCTGTTCGGACTCGGCCAGCTTGGCGCGTTCCTTCTCGATCACGGCAGGCGGTGCCTTGTCGACGAAGGCAGCATTGGACAGCTTGCCACCCACGCGTGCCACTTCACCCTGCAGGCGCTGGATTTCCTTGTTCAGGCGCGCCAGCTCGGCATCCTTGTCGATCAGGCCGGCCATTGGCACCAGCACTTGCAGGTCACCGACCAGCGCGGTGGCCGACAGCGGCGCTTCGTCGGCGTCGCCCAGCACGGTAAACGATTCGACTTTGGCCAGCTTCTTCAGCAGGGCTTCGTTTTCCTGCAGGCGACGCTGGTCGTCGGCGTTGGCGTTCTTGAGGAACAGCGGCAGCGGCTTGCCCGGGCCGATGTTCATTTCGGCGCGGATGTTGCGCAGGCCGACCATCAGCTCCTTGAGCCACTCGATGTCGCCTTCGGCGGCGGCGTCGATGCGGCTTTCATTGGCCACCGGCCATGGCTGCAGCATGATGGTCTTGCCTTCGATGCCGGCCAGCGGCGCGATGCGCTGCCAGATTTCTTCGGTGATGAACGGCATGAACGGGTGCGCCAGGCGCAGCGCAACTTCCAGCACGCGCACCAGGGTGCGGCGGGTACCACGGGCGCGCTCGACTGGGGCGTTCTCGTCCCACAGCACCGGCTTGGACAGCTCCAGGTACCAGTCGCAGTACTGGTTCCAAATGAACTCGTACAGCGCCTGGCTGGCCAGGTCGAAGCGGAACTGCTCCAGCTGGCGGGTCACTTCGGCTTCGGTACGCTGCAGCTGCGAGATGATCCAGCGGTCGGCCAGCGACAGCTCGTAGGCTTCGCCGTTCTGGCCGCAGTCCTCGCCCTTGTCCAGCACGTAGCGGGCGGCGTTCCAGATCTTGTTGCAGAAGTTGCGGTAGCCTTCGACGCGGCCCATGTCGAACTTGATGTCGCGGCCAGTGGAGGCCAGCGAGCAGAAGGTGAAGCGCAGGGCGTCGGTGCCGTAGCTGGCGATACCTTCGGGGAACTCAGCCTTGGTCTGCTTGGCGATCTTCTCGGCAAGCTTGGGCTGCATCATGCCGCTGGTGCGTTTTTCCAGCAGGGCGTCGAGGGTGATGCCGTCGACGATGTCCAGCGGGTCCAGCACGTTGCCCTTTGACTTGGACATCTTCTGGCCCTGGCCGTCACGTACCAGGCCATGCACGTACACGGTCTTGAACGGTACCTGCGGGGTGCCATCCTCGTTCTTGATCAGGTGCATGGTCAGCATGATCATGCGCGCAACCCAGAAGAAGATGATGTCGAAGCCGGTCACCAGCACATCGGTGGAGTGGAATTTCTTGAGGAATTCGGTCTGTTCCGGCCAGCCCAGGGTGGAGAATGTCCACAGGCCCGAACTGAACCAGGTGTCGAGTACGTCGTCGTCCTGGCGCAGGACCACGTCGGCACCCAGGATGTGCTTGGCGCGCACTTCTTCCTCGTTGCGGCCGACATAGACCTGGCCAGCCTCGTCGTACCATGCCGGGATGCGGTGGCCCCACCACAGCTGGCGGCTGATGCACCAGTCCTGGATGTCACGCATCCAGGAGAAGTACATGTTCTCGTACTGCTTGGGCACGAACTGGATGCGGCCATCTTCCACGGCGGCGATGGCAGGTTCTGCCAGCGGTTTGGTGGAAACGTACCACTGGTCGGTCAGCCACGGCTCGATGACAGTGCCCGAACGGTCGCCTTTCGGCACTTTCAGGGCGTGGTCGTCGATGCTAACCAGCAAGCCCTGGGCATCCAGGTCGGCGACGATCTGCTTGCGTGCGACGAAGCGGTCGAGGTTGGCGTACTGGGCCGGCAGGCGGGTGTCCACCTGCTCGTTGACGCTGCCGTCGAGGTTGAAGGCCTGCGCGCTGGCCAGCACGAAGGCGTTCTTGTCGAAGATGTTCAGCAGCGGCAGGTTGTGTCGCTTGCCGACTTCGTAGTCGTTGAAGTCGTGGGCCGGGGTGATCTTCACGCAGCCGGTACCGAACTCGGGGTCGCAGTAGTCGTCGGCGATGATCGGGATGCGGCGGCCAACCAGCGGCAGTTCGACGTACTTGCCGATCAGTGCCTGGTAGCGCTCGTCGTTCGGGTTGACCGCCACGGCGGCGTCACCCAGCAGGGTTTCCGGACGGGTGGTGGCGACTACCAGGTAGTCCTTGCCTTCGGCGGTCTTGGCGCCGTCGGCCAGCGGGTAGCGCAGGTTCCACAGGTGGCCCTTCTCGTCGTGGTTTTCCACTTCGAGGTCGGAGATGGCCGTGTGCAGCTTGGTGTCCCAGTTGACCAGGCGCTTGCCGCGGTAGATCAGGCCGTCTTCATGCAGGCGCACGAAGGCTTCCTTGACCGCTTCGGACAGGCCGTCATCCATGGTGAAGCGCTCGCGGCTCCAGTCGACCGACGAACCCAGGCGGCGGATCTGACGGCTGATGTTGCCACCGGACTGATCCTTCCATTCCCAGACCTTTTCCAGGAACTTTTCGCGGCCCAGATCATGCCGGTTCTGGCCCTTGGCCTCGAGCTGGCGCTCGACCAGCATCTGGGTTGCGATACCGGCGTGGTCGGTGCCTGGCTGCCACAGGGTGTCGCGGCCTTGCATGCGGCGGAAACGGATCAGGGCGTCCATGATCGCGTTGTTGAACCCGTGGCCCATGTGCAGGCTGCCGGTGACGTTCGGCGGCGGGATCATGATGGTGTAGGACTCGCCTGCACCTTGTGGGGCGAAATAGTTCTCGGACTCCCAGGTGTTGTACCAGGAAGTTTCGATGGCGTGCGGCTGGTAGGTCTTATCCATGCGCGGCGGGACCCTGTGCATTTATTCGGGAAAGCCGGGAAGTATAACCAAGCTGGGGGCCGCAGGCGACAAGCTGCTGCTATCTGGCATGGCAGGGATGGCCTCTTCGCGGGTAAACCCGCTCCCACAGGTACGGCGCAAGTCTCGAAGCTTGCGCCGTACCTGTGGGGGCGGGTTTACCCGCGAAGAAGGCACCGCCGGATTTCAGTTTTACTCCGAACGCTTGATCAACCGCTCGATCCGCGCATCCAGCCGGCGCTTGATCTCGTTCTCGATGTGCGGGGTGAAGTCTTTGATCACATCCTGCATGATCATCTGCGCCGCCGCGCGCAGTTCGCTTTCCAGGTGCAGCAGGGTGTCCTGGCGGCGGGTCTGCGGGTCGTCTTCGGGCTCGGCCTCAACCGGTTCGGCCGCAGGAACATGGTTGCCGGGCGCTTCTTCCAGCAGCAACGGGATCTGCTCCACCGTCTCTGTCAGCAGCGGTGGTTGCAGGTCGGCGTCGCCAAGCAGCTGGCGTATCGACTCGAGGTCATCGAGCAGATGGGCGGAATCGGGCAGGGGGGAGGGTTTGTCCATCGTCGTCAAAGTCGCTGTAAGCGGTGGTCTTGCAGAGCATAGCCCTGTTCACGGTAGAAACGGAATCGTTCACGGGCAGATTGGCGGATGCCATGCTCTTCAACGACGATCTCGGCAACCCGTTCGAACTGGCCGACAAAGCCCGGTACGTCGGCGCCCAGGTTTATCAACAGGTCGTGGTGGTCGCCTGCACTGTCGGCGGCCAGGCCCAATGCCACGCAGGCATCGGCATGCACCTCTGCGAGGTCGTGGGGCACGAAGGCCTCGCCCTTGAAGCGCCACAGACGTTGGTCCAGCTCGCTGCGCTGCTCGGCGTCCTGGCAATGCAGGTAGACCCGGTGGCCGAGTCGCCAGGCCTTTTCGCACAGCTTGCAGGCGAAATCGAGCCGCGCCGACAGCGAGTCGGTGGGCAGGATGTAGAAATCGACTTTGCTCATGGTGGTATCGCCGGCCGGCGGCGCGCAGTGCGCCACCGGCTTCACGGCGTCAGGCGCCAGCGCGGTCCAGCAGGTACTGGGTCAGCAGGGGCACAGGGCGGCCAGTGGCGCCCTTGTCCTTGCCACCGCTGACCCAGGCGGTGCCGGCGATGTCCATGTGAGCCCAGTCGTAGGCCTTGGCAAAGCGCGACAGGAAGCAGCCGGCGGTGATGGTGCCGGCCTTCGGCCCGCCGATGTTGCCCATGTCGGCGAACGGGCTGTCCAGCTGCTCCTGGTACTCATCGAACAGCGGCAGCTGCCAGGCACGGTCGTCGGCGCGCTTGCCGGCGTCGAGCAACTGGCCGACCAGGTTGTCGTTGTTGCCCATCAGGCCGGTGGTGTGGCTGCCCAGGGCGACGATGCAGGCGCCGGTCAGGGTGGCGATGTCGATGACTGCCTGCGGCTTGAAGCGCTCGGCGTAGGTCAGGGTGTCGCACAGCACCAGGCGGCCTTCGGCGTCGGTGTTGAGGATTTCCACGGTCTGCCCGCTCATGGTGGTGACGATGTCACCCGGGCGGGTGGCGCCGCCGCTCGGCATGTTCTCGGCGCAGGCCAGCAGGCACACCAGGTTGACCGGCAGCTGCAGCTCGAGCACCGCACGCAGGGTGCCGAGCACGCTGGCGGCACCGCACATGTCATACTTCATTTCGTCCATGCCGGCACCAGGCTTGAGGCTGATGCCGCCGGTGTCGAAGGTAATGCCCTTGCCCACCAGCACGTACGGCTTGTCCGCCTTCTTGCCGCCCTGGTAGTTGAGCACGATCAGGCGTGGCGGCTGGTCGCTGCCCTGGCCGACGGCGTAGAACGCGCCCATGCCCAGTTCCTTGATCTTCTTCTCGTCCAGCACCTCGACTTTCAGCGCCTTGTGCGCCTTGCCCAGATCCTTGGCCTGTTCGGCCAGGAAGCTTGGGTGGCACAGGTTGGGCGGCAGGTTGCCCAGGTCGCGGGTGAAAGCCATGCCGGTGGCGATGGCGCTGGCATGCTTGACGGCACGCTCGACCTCGGCCTGGCCGGCCTTGTCGGCCAGCAGGGTGACCTTCTTCAGGGCGCGCGGCTCGGCCTTCTGGCTCTTGAAGCGATCGAACACGTACTCGCCGTCGAGCAGGGTCTCGGCCAGCAGGCGGTACTTGCCGTAGTGGGCATCGCGGTTGCTGACCGCGATGTCGTCCAGGGCCAGCACTGCGTCAGCGCCATTCAGGCGCTTGAGCACGCCGGCCACACTCGCGACCAGTTTGCGCCAGGCGCGGTCGCCCAGGGCTTCGTCCTTGCCGCTGCCCACCAGCAGCACGCGCTCGGCCTTCAGACCCGCGAGGTTCTGCAAGAGCAGGGTCTGGCCCGGCTTGCCGGCCAGGTCGCCACGCTTGAGCACGGCACTGATGGCGCCCTCGCTGGCCTGGTCGACGGCCTTGGCCACGGCGCCGAGCTTGCGGTTTTCACCTACCGGGAGGACCAGGGTGGCGGTTTTTACGGATGCAGCAGCTACGCTTTTTACAACCAGTTCCATGTCAGGATCCCCGAATGATCGATACAGTCGGCGCTGTGTGTTCCAGCGCTCTGGACGGGCCTGGCCGCGTCGTCGCGCGCCAGCGGAAAAGCTGCCAGTTTGAGCCTGCGGCAAGCGTGCTGACAACCCCGTTATGCGCCTTCATGCGCGGCGAAGTGACAGGGGCGGTCAATCACAGGATAATGCGCGCACTTTACATGGAGGTTCGCCTTTGGCGAACCGGCATTGGTCTTGGCTGTACTAAGTCATTGTCTGGCGCCATTGATTGGCAGTCCGCCCTGACAACCCAGGAGTGTCTGGTTTGATCGTCTTTCGTTATCTGTCCCGCGAGGTCCTGGTGACCTTGAGCGCCGTCAGCGCCGTGCTGTTGGTGATCATCATGAGTGGGCGCTTCATCAAGTACCTGGCCCAGGCTGCCCAGGGTGTGCTCGACCCGAGCGTGCTGTTCCTGATCATGGGCTTCCGCCTGCCGGGCTTCCTGCAACTGATCCTGCCTCTGGGGCTGTTCCTCGGCATTCTCCTGGCGTACGGGCGCTTGTACCTGGAAAGCGAGATGACCGTGTTGTCGGCCACCGGCATGAGCCAGCAGCGCCTGCTGGGCCTGACCATGGCGCCGGCCGCCCTGGTCGCCCTGCTGGTAGCGTGGCTGAGCTTGAGCCTGGCACCGCTGGGCGTGGCCCAGGTGCAGCAGATCATTGCCCAGCAGGATGCCCTGACCGAGTTCGACACCTTGGTGCCGGGCCGCTTCCAGACCCTGCGCGACGGCTCGCGGGTGACCTACACCGAAGAGCTGTCGGACGACCGCATCAACCTGGCTGGGGTGTTCATCTCCGAGAAGCGCTTCAACCAGGACAAGACCAAGGACCGCGCCCCGTCGGTGCTGGTTGCCGAAAAAGGCCACCAGGAAATCCAGGCTGACGGCAACCGCTACCTGGTGCTGGAAAACGGTTACCGCTACGACGGCAACCCGGGCCAGGCCGATTACCGTGCAATCAAGTACGACACCTACGGGGTGCTGCTGCCCAAGCCGGAAGTCGCCGAGGAAGTGACCGATCGCGAAGCCATTCCCACTTCCGAGCTGATCGGCAAGAAGGGCCTGCGTGAGCGTGCCGAGCTGCAGTGGCGGCTGTCGCTGCCCATCCTGGTATTCATCGTCACCATGCTGGCGGTGCCGCTGGCCCGGGTCAACCCGCGCCAGGGCCGCTTCCTCAAGCTGCTGCCGGCAATTCTTCTGTACATGGCCTACCTGACAATGCTGATTTCCGTACGCGGCGCCCTCGAAAAGGGCAAACTGCCGATCGCCCTGGGCATGTGGTGGGTCCACGGCCTGTTCCTGCTGATCGGCCTGGGCCTGATGTACTGGGAGCCGCTGCGCCTCAAACGCGCCGCCCGTCGTGCGGAGGTGGCCCATGGGTAAGCTCGACCGCTACATCGGCCAGAGCGTGCTGCTGGCAATCCTCGCCGTGCTGGGGATCATCCTCGGCCTGGCGTCGCTGTTTGCCTTCATCGACGAGATGAGCGACCTGAGTGACACCTACACGGTGATGGAGGCGGGCAACTTCGTCCTGCTGACCGCACCACGGCGCCTGTACGAAATGCTGCCGATGGCTGCTTTGATCGGCTGCCTGATCGGCCTGGGTAGCCTGGCCAGCAGCAGCGAACTGACCATCATGCGTGCTGCCGGGGTTTCCATCGGGCGCATCGTGTGGGCGGTGATGAAGCCGATGCTGGTGCTGATGCTGGTCGGCCTGCTGATTGGCGAGTACGTGGCGCCGGTGACCGAGAACAAGGCCCAGGCCGACCGTTCCCTGGCCCAGGGTGGCGGTGATGCGCAAAGCTCCAAGCGCGGCATGTGGCACCGCCAGGGCGAGGAGTACGTGCACATCAACGCCGTGCAGCCTAACGGCCTGCTGCTGGGTGTGACCCGTTACCGCTTCGACAGCGAGCGCAAGATCGTCACCTCGAGCTTTGCCCGCCGTGCACAGTACCAGGAGGATCACTGGATGCTCAGCGATGTGCGCACCACCTTCTTCCGGGGCGACCACACCGAAGTGGTGACCGCGCCGCAGGAGCGCTGGGACGTTTCGCTCACTCCGCAATTGCTCAATACCGTGATCCTGGCGCCGGAGTCGCTATCCATCACCGGGCTTTGGGACTACATCCATTACCTGTCCGACCAGGGCCTGAACAATGCTCGATACTGGCTGGCGTTCTGGACCAAGGTGTTGCAGCCGATGGTGACCGCGGCGCTGGTGCTGATGGCCATTTCGTTCATCTTCGGCCCGCTGCGTTCGGTAACCCTCGGCCAGCGCGTGTTCACCGGTGTACTGGTGGGCTTCGTGTTCCGCATCGCTCAGGACCTGCTTGGGCCTTCGAGCCAGGTGTTCGGCTTCCCGCCGCTGCTGGCGGTGGTGATTCCGGCAGGCATCTGTGCGCTGGCCGGCGTGTGGCTGTTGCGCCGGGCAGGTTGATGGCCTGAGCTGTACAAGAAAGCCGACCTCAGGGTCGGCTTTTTCATGGGTGTTAGCCTGTGCTGGCCTCTTCGCGGGTAAACCCGCTCCCACAGGAATCTCACCGGTCGTGATGCCTGTGCTGTACCTGTGGGAGCGGGTTTACCCGCGAAGGCACAGGCAATACAGGCCTCAGTTCATTTCTTCTGCTTAGGCACCCGCACCAGCTGGCTTTCCGAATAGATGTCATGCCAGCCCCGCTTGCGCTTGTCGATCAACACCCAGAAAAACCCCAGCCCCAGGCATAGCCACGAGGCAATCGACACTACGAAGCGCAGCAGCGCCTGCCACAGGCTGATGGCCGTGCCATCGGCATTCTGCACCCGCACACCCCATACCTGCATGCCTAGGGTCTGCCCGCCATGGGTCCAGAACTTGGCAAAGAAACCGAACAGGACGAACAGCAGCACCGTCGACAGCAGCGGGTCGCCGTCCAGTGCGCCAGCCTCGGTCAGCTCACGCATCCGGGCTTCGCCGATGATCGCCATCTGGATCATCTTGTAGGCGCCAGCGGTCACGATCAGCAGCGCCGTGCACAGCAGGAAGTCGTAGAACATCGCCGCCAGGCGCCGGCCCAGGCCGACCGGCGGAAAATCACCCTGGGGTGTGAGCAGAGGCTTGGACATGCAAAACGGCTCCAGAAAACGAAGCCGCTATTCTACGGGCAAAAAAAAACCCCTGCACTTGGCAGGGGCTTTTCTCGAAGTCGGGTTCGGCTTAGCCGGCGACCTGAACTTTGTCAGCCTGCATGCCTTTCTGGCCCTGGACTGCTTCGAAGGTGACCTTCTGGCCTTCTTTCAGGCTCTTGAAGCCGTTACCTTCGATAGCGCGGAAGTGCACGAACAGATCCGGACCGCTTTCTGGGGTGATGAAGCCGTAACCTTTTTCGTCATTGAACCACTTGACGGTACCGTTCTGACGCTCAGCCATTGTCTTATTTCCTATGAAGCTTGAATTTTGATGACAGTTTCTTTTGCATTAAAGGAAGCAAAAGATTACTGGGCTGGGTTGCAGGAAAGTAAGAGACGTCAAACGGGTTGTAGCAGATTGCGGCTACTGGCCCAGGTCACGAACTGTTGCGACCCATGCAAACACAGTGCAGTGACTCTACGCCAACTCCCGAGCGAAAAACAAGCCCTTGGTCGTATGGAAAATCGGCCGCTTGCCGATAACCGACCGATTTGTCGGAAACGGCATGGCGCCTGGCCTGGCGCCATGTTCAAAAGTTATTGGACAGGTTCGAAAACGAATATGTCGAACCTGCCCGCAACCTTCACAAAGCGGCTTCAGCCCCGGTAGTAACGTTGTGCCACGAAAGGCATTTTGCTGACTTTCAAGGCAACCTTCTTGCCACGTACCAACGCAAACAGCGGGGTGTCGATAGCAGCATGTTCACTATCGATATAACCCATTGCTACAGGTGCGCCGAGTGTCGGACCAAAGCCACCGCTGCACACTTTGCCTACAGGTTTATCGTTTGCATCGACAATATCCGCGCCTTCACGTACCGGGGTACGTTCCTGCGGCAACAGGCCCACACGTTTGCGCGCCACACCATCGCGCTGGTGGGCGAAGATGGCTTCGGCACCCGGGAAGCCGGCGGCACGCGCGCCATCGGCACGGCGAACCTTGGAAATGGCCCACAGCAGGCTGGCTTCCACCGGCGTGGTCTCGGTGTTCATGTCGTGGCCATACAGGCACAGGCCGGCTTCCAGGCGCAGCGAGTCGCGCGCACCCAGGCCGATCGGCTGTACTTCGGGCTCTGCCAGCAGGCGGCGGGCCAGGGCTTCGGCTGCATGTACCGGTACCGAGATTTCGTAGCCGTCTTCACCGGTGTAGCCCGAGCGGCTGACGAAGCAGTCTTCGCCCAGCAGTTTCACCGGGCGGAACTGCATGAAGGTCATGCCGGCCACTTCCGGGGCCAGGCGCTCCAGCACCTTGACCGCCGTCGGGCCTTGCAGGGCCAGCAGGGCGCGCTGCTCGAACAGCGGCTGCACCTCGCAACGGCTGCCGATGTGTGCTTGCAGGTGGGCCAGGTCCTGGTCCTTGCAGGCGGCGTTGACTACCAGGAACAGCGTGTCGTCGCCCAGGTTGGCGACCATCAGGTCGTCGAGTATGCCGCCTTGCTCGTTGGTGAACATGGCGTAGCGCTGCATGCCCACCGGCAGGTCGATGATATCCACCGGCACCAGGCTTTCCAGGGCCTTGGCGGCATCGCTGCCGCGCAGGGTGATCTGGCCCATGTGCGAGACATCGAACAGGCCGGCCTGCTCGCGGGTGTGCAGGTGTTCCTTGAGCACGCCCAACGGATACTGCACCGGCATGTCATAGCCGGCGAACGGCACCATGCGCGCACCCAGTTCCAGATGCAGGGCGTGCAGTGGGGTCTTGAGCAGTGTTTCGGACATCGGTGACTCCTTGCTGTTGTTGTCGGGTCAACATTCGATGATGTTGACGGCCAGGCCGCCACGGGCGGTCTCTTTGTATTTGCTTTTCATGTCGGCGCCGGTCTGGCGCATGGTGCGGATGACCTTGTCGAGCGACACGTAGTGCTGCCCATCGCCGCGCAAGGCCATGCGCACCGCGTTGATCGCCTTCACCGAGCCCATGGCGTTGCGCTCGATGCAAGGCACCTGGACCAGCCCGCCGATCGGGTCGCAGGTCAGGCCCAGGTTGTGTTCCATGCCGATTTCGGCAGCGTTTTCCACCTGTTGCACGGTGCCACCCATCACCTCGCACAGCGCACCAGCAGCCATCGAGCAGGCCACGCCGACCTCGCCCTGGCAGCCTACTTCGGCGCCGGAGATGGAGGCGTTTTCCTTATACAGGATGCCGATGGCCGCGGCGGTGAGCAGAAACCGCACCACCCCGTCCTCGTTGGCACCCGGTACGAAGCGCATGTAGTAATGCAGCACCGCCGGGACAATGCCCGCGGCGCCGTTGGTCGGCGCGGTGACCACGCGCCCGCCGTAGGCGTTTTCCTCGTTCACTGCCAGGGCATAGAGGTTGACCCAGTCGAGTACCGACAGGGCATCGCGCAGGCTGGCCTCCGGGTTGCGGCTCAGCTGGCGGTACAACGCCGGCGCTCGGCGCTTGACCTTGAGCCCACCCGGCAGGATGCCTTCATGCTGGCAGCCGGCTTCGACGCAATCCTGCATCACCTGCCAGATGCGCAGCAGCCCGGCACGGGTTTCCGCTTCGGGACGCCAGGCCGCCTCGTTGGCCAGCATTACCTGGCTGATCGACAGGTTTTGCCCGGTGCAGTGGCCGAGCAGCTCCTTGGCGGTCTTGAACGGGTAGGTCAGCGGTGTGCTGTCCTCGACGATGCGGTCGTGGCCGGCGGCGTCCTGGTCGATCACGAAACCGCCGCCCACCGAATAGTACTCGCGGCTGCGGATTTGCAAGCCGGCCTCGTCGAAGGCGCGGAAGATCATGCCGTTGGGGTGGTAGTCCAGCGGCTTGCGGATCATCGCCAGGTGCTGCTTTTCGATGAACGCGATGCTGTGCTCGCCGAGCAGTTTCAGCCGACCGCTGTCGCGGATGGCCTGCAGGCGTGCAGGGATGGTGTCGGTGTCGATGACATCGGGGTGCTCGCCCTCAAGGCCCAGCAGCACGGCTTTGTCACTGCCATGGCCCTTGCCGGTGGCGCCGAGCGAGCCATACAGCTCTGCCTTGACGCTGACGGTGCGGGCAAGCAGGTCATCACGGCGCAGCCCTTCGGCGAAACGCGCGGCGGCGCGCATCGGGCCGACCGTGTGCGAGCTGGAGGGGCCGATGCCGATCTTGAACAGGTCGAAGACGCTCAAAGACATTGCTCATTCCCTCCGGTAGGTAAGGCGAGTGCTGCGCACTCGATCGCCGGCAAGCCAGCTCCCACAGGTACTGCACCAGCCTTGGAAAACAGGTGAGCCCTTAAGGGCTGGCAAGCCAGCTCTCACAGGTGTTGCACCAGCCTTGGGTGCGGTGAGGCCCCCGTGGGAGCTGGCTTGCCGGCGATGAGGCCAGAGCGCCTGGTCAGGCGTCCTGATAGCTCTCGATCGATGGGCAGGCGCAGACCAGGTTGCGATCGCCGAACACGTTGTCGACCCGGCCGACCGGCGGCCAGTACTTGCCTTCCACCAGGCTCGGCAGCGGGTACACCGCCTGCTCGCGGCTGTAGCCATGAGCCCATTCGCCAACCAACTCGGCCGCAGTGTGCGGGGCGTTCTTCAGCGGGTTGTCGTCCTTGTCCAGGCTACCGTTCTCGACCGCGCGAATTTCTTCGCGGATCTGGATCATCGCGTCGCAGAAGCGGTCCAGTTCTTCCTTGGACTCGCTTTCGGTCGGTTCGATCATCAGCGTGCCTGCAACCGGGAAGGACATGGTCGGGGCGTGGAAGCCGAAGTCGATCAGGCGCTTGGCCACGTCGTCGACGCTGATGCCGCTGGTGTCCTTCAGCGGGCGCAGGTCGAGGATGCACTCGTGGGCCACCAGGCCATTGCCGCCGGTATACAGAACAGGATAGTGCTCTTCCAGGCGACGGGCGATGTAGTTGGCGTTGAGGATCGCCATCTGCGAGGCACGCTTGAGGCCGGCACCGCCCATCATGCGGATGTACATCCAGGTGATCGGCAGGATGCTGGCGCTGCCGAACGGCGCGGCGCAAACCGCGCCCTCGGTGTTTTCCAGCTGTGCGTGGCCAGGCAGGAATGGCGCCAGGTGCGACTTGACGCCGATCGGGCCGACGCCCGGGCCGCCGCCGCCGTGCGGGATGCAGAATGTCTTGTGCAGGTTCAGGTGGGAAACGTCGCCGCCGAACTTGCCCGGGGCGCACAGGCCGACCATGGCGTTCATGTTGGCGCCGTCGATGTACACCTGGCCACCGTTGTCGTGGATGATCGCGCAGATTTCGCCGATCGCTTCCTCGAACACGCCGTGGGTCGACGGGTAGGTGATCATGATCGCGGCCAGGCGCTCGCGGTGCTCGATGGCCTTGGCGCGCAGGTCCTCGACGTCGACGTTGCCGCGGGCATCACAGGCGGTGACCACTACACGCATGCCGGCCATGTGAGCGGTTGCCGGGTTGGTGCCGTGGGCCGACGACGGGATCAGGCAGATGTCGCGGTGGCCTTCGCCACGGCTGCGGTGGTAGGCACGGATAGCCAGCAGGCCTGCGTACTCGCCCTGGGAACCGGCGTTGGGTTGCAGCGACACGGCGTCGTAGCCGGTGGCGGCGCAAAGCATGGCTTCCAGCTCGGTGGTCATCTGCAGGTAGCCCTGGCTCTGCTCGGCCGGGGCAAACGGGTGCAGGTTGCCGAACTCGGCCCAGGTGACCGGGATCATTTCGCTGGCGGCGTTCAGCTTCATTGTGCACGAGCCCAGCGGGATCATGCTGCGGTCCAGCGCCAGGTCCTTGTCGGCCAGGCGGCGCAGGTAACGCATCAGCTCGGTTTCGCTGTGGTAGCGGTTGAACACCGGGTGCTGCAGGATGGCCGACTGGCGCAGCAGGGCGGCAGGCAGCAGCGAGCCGGTGCTGGCGGCCAGAGCGTTGAAGTCTGGCTGGGCCTGGTCGCCACCGATCAATTGCCACAGGGCCTCGACATCGGCCTGGCTGCTGGTTTCGTCCAGCGACAGGCCCACGTGGGCGGCGTCGATCTGGCGCAGGTTGATGCCTTGGGCGCGCGCCTTGTCATGCAGGCTGGCAGTGGCACTGCCGGTGGCCAGGGTCAGGGTATCGAAGGCGCTGGCGCCCACTACCTGCACGCCCAGCGTCTTCAGGCCGGCGGCCAGGATCGCGGTCAGGGCATGGGTGCGTTCGGCGATGCGCTTGAGGCCGGCCGGGCCGTGGTACACGGCGAACATGCTGGCGATGTTGGCCAGCAGCACCTGAGCGGTGCAGATGTTGCTGGTGGCCTTTTCGCGGCGGATGTGCTGCTCGCGGGTCTGCATGGCCAGGCGCAGGGCTGTCTTGCCGAAGCGGTCGATCGACACGCCGACCAGGCGGCCCGGCATGTCGCGTTTGAACGCATCACGGGTGGAGAAGTAGGCCGCGTGCGGGCCACCGAAGCCCAGCGGCACGCCGAAGCGCTGGGCGCTGCCGATGGCCACGTCGGCGCCGAACTCGCCCGGCGGGGTCAACAGGGTCAGGGCCAGCAGATCGGCGGCCACGACGACCAGGGCGTTGGCGGCGTGGAAGCGCTCGACAACTTCACGGTAGTCGAACACTTCACCGTTGCTGGCCGGGTACTGCAGCAGGGCGCCGAAGAAGGCGCTGACATCGCCCAGCTCGCGCTCGTCGCCGACCACGATTTCGATGCCCAGTGGCTCGGCGCGGGTGCGCAGCACGTCCAGGGTTTGCGGGTGGCAGTGCACGGAGGCGAAGAAGGCGTGGCTGGCCTTGTTCTTGGACAGGCGCTTGCAGAAGGTCATGGCCTCGGCCGCAGCGGTGGCTTCGTCGAGCAGGGAGGCGTTGGCGATCGGCAGGCCGGTCAGGTCGCTGATCAGGGTCTGGAAGTTCAGCAGCGCTTCCAGGCGGCCCTGGGATATTTCTGGCTGGTACGGGGTATAGGCGGTGTACCAGGCCGGGTTTTCCAGCAGGTTGCGCAGGATAGGCGCTGGGGTATGGGTGTTGTAGTAGCCCTGCCCGATGTAGCTCTTGAACAGCTGGTTCTTGCCGGCGATGGCCTTGAGCGCGGCGAGCGCGTCGGCTTCGCTCTGGCCATCGTGCGAGCCGAGCACGCTGGTACCTTTGATACTGTCGGGAATGACCGCGGCGGTCATGGCTTCCAGCGAGTCGAAGCCGAGGGCGGCCAGCATGGCCTGCTCGTCAGCGGCGCGCGGGCCGATATGGCGGGCGATGAATTCGTTGGCGGTGCCGAGGTTGATGGTCATGGCAGGGTTCCTCAGGCGTCGTCGTTGGCTTTGATCAGGCGGTCGTAGGCGTCCTGGTCAAGCAGGGCGGCCACGGCGCTGGCGTCGGCGGGAATGAAGCGGAAGAACCAGCCTTCGCCCATCGGGTCTTCGTTGACCAGCTCCGGGCTGTCTTCAAGTTGGTCGTTGATCTGGACCACTTCGCCGGTAAGGGGCATGTACACACCGCTGGCGGCCTTGACCGACTCGACGGTGGACGCTTCGCTGCCTTTCTCATACTGCTGCAACTCTGGCAGTTGCACGAAAACCACATCGCCAAGGGCGTTCTGGGCGTAGGCGGTGATGCCCACGGTGACGCTGCCATCGGCTTCGACGCGCAGCCATTCGTGATCTTCAGTGAAACGCAACTCGCTCATGGGGAATCCTCGGGAAGCAGGGCGTTAGGCGCAGTGGCTCCGCGCTCTTGGGGTTGGGATTCCCTTAGCAAAAATGCGGCCAATCGTTAAAAAATGTTATTAATCAATAAGTTATCTATTTAGCGTGATTATTTTATCAATTTGATGGAATGAAAACGCTACAGCAGGAGGGTGATGGAAAAGGGTTTGGGGATCAAACCCTTGCACAGTCGTATCCGAATGGATGTGTATTGATTTCAATACGGCGTATTGAAATCAATACAGGGTGTTGAGGACGCGATGCTTGGCCACGACACCTGCGCCGCTCGTGAAATACGCCCTGGAACATGGCCTGACTTCGATCTAGGCAAACCAGGGCAATGCCAGATACAGCTTGATGACGATGACATTGATGATGTCGATGAAGAACGCCCCCACCATCGGCACGACCAGGAAGGCGATGCGCGAGGCTCCGTAGCGTTGGGTCACCGCTTGCATGTTGGCGATTGCCGTTGGCGTTGCGCCCAAGCCGAAGCCACAGTGCCCGGCAGCCAGTACTGCTGCATCATAGTTGCGACCCATGACCCGGAACGTGACGAATATCGCGAACAGTGCCATGACCAATGTCTGTGCGGCGAGCAATGCAAAGAACGGTAATGCCAGCGCTGAAAGATCCCACAACTTGAGCGACATCAAGGCAATGGCCAGGAACAACGACAAGCTCACATTGCCCAATACCGAGACTTCCCGCTCGAATACTTGATAAAAGCCGAGCGCCGAAAGGCCGTTTCGCAACACCACGCCCACGAATAGCACGCAAACGAACGTTGGCAGTTCAAGCGCCGTGCCTTTCAGCAAACCGTTAAGTAACGAACCCACGAGCAAACTGACGGCGATAAGCGCAAGTGTCTCGATAAATGAAAACGGCGTAATCAGGCGTTCTTTGTCCGGTTGTTCGAAACCTTTGGGCAGTTGTGGCGCTGCTTCTTCGATACCAGGCGTCGCTACTCGCTTGATCAGCAACCGGGCGACCGGGCCACCAATCAGGCCACCCAGTACCAGGCCGAAGGTAGCTGATGCCATTGCCAATTCGGAGGCCGAGGCCAGGCCAAACTTTTCGGTGAACGTGGCCCCCCACGCAGCGCCTGTGCCGTGGCCGCCCGACAATGTGATGGAGCCGGCCAGCAGCCCCATCAGTGGGTCGAGCCCCAGTGCCGTTGCCAGGCCGATGCCCATGGCGTTCTGAACCAGCAGCAAGCCGGTTACCACCAGCAGGAACACGGTAACCACGCGGCCACCTTTCTTCAGACTGGCGAAGTCTGCACCCAAACCAATGGTGGCGAAGAATGCCAGCATCAGAGGGGTTTGCAGTGAAGTATCGAATTGCACGTGGATATCGAAGCTGCGCAACGCCAGGAACGCCAAGGCGACTACCAAGCCGCCAGCGACAGGTTCCGGAATATTGTAAGTGCGCAAGAAACCAATACGCGCAACCAGGCCGCGTCCCAATAACAGTACCAAAGAGGCGGCTACAAGCGTCCCGTAAAAATCGAGTTCAAACATCAGGTGTTCTCGTCATATCCAGTAGCGGACCACTTCCCGCTATGGGGCGGACAAGTGGGGTGACAGGTGGGAATACACTGTCATCATTCTACGAGGCATCCGTGGGAGAGTATCTTTCACTGGCGTAGGAAAAGCCTGAATAACAACCGGATTATTACAATAACTATCAGGGGCCTCTTTGCGGCCCACCGCAGGCAAGCCAGCTGCCACAGGTATCGCGCAGAATTCAGGACGTGTGCGATACCTGTGGGAGCTGGCTTGCCTGCGATGGGCTGCGTAGCAGCCCCCGTTGACGCTATCTGGCAGGTATCAGGCTTTGCCTGGTATTCCATATTTGCGCAGGCGCTGCGCAATGGCGGTATGTGAAGTTTGCAAGCGCCCTGCCAGTTGCCGCGTCGATGGGTAGCTTGCGTACAGGCGTTGCAGCAACTCGCGCTCGAAATCGCCTACGGCCTGTTCCAGGCTGGCCACTTCGCCGTCCTGGCCACGGGCCACCGAGGTGCCGGCGATGTCCAGGTCACCGATATCCACCAGGTTGCCCTCGCAAATGGCTGCGGCGCGGAATATCACGTTCTGCAGCTGGCGCACATTGCCCGGCCAAGGGTTGGCCAGCAGTGCCGAATGGGTGGCCGGGGTCAGCCGGCAGGGTGGGCGCTGGATCTGTGTGCAGGCCTGCTGCATGAAGAAATGCGCCAGCATCAGGATGTCCTGGCCACGGTCGCGCAGCGGCGGCACTTGCAGGTTGAGCACGTTAAGGCGGTAGAACAGGTCTTCGCGGAAGCTGCCTTCGGCGACCATGCGCTCCAGGTCGCGGTGGGTGGCGCTGATGATGCGTACATCCACCTTCACTTCGCGGTCGCCACCCACCCGGCGGAAGCTGCCATCGCTGAGAAAACGCAGTAGCTTGGCCTGCAGGTATGGCGACATCTCGCCGATTTCATCGAGAAATACCGTGCCTTGGTTGGCCAGTTCCATCAACCCGGGTTTGCCGCCCCGTTGCGCGCCGGTGAAGGCGCCTGGGGCGTAGCCGAACAATTCGCTCTCGGCCAGGCTCTCGGGCAGCGCAGCGCAGTTCAGGGCCAGGAATGGCGCTGCGTGGCGGCTGCTGATGGCGTGGCAGGCGCGGGCTACCAGTTCTTTGCCGGTGCCGGTTTCGCCATGCACCAGCAGTGGTGCATCGAGTGCCGCCACGCGCAGGGCGCGGGCCTTGAGAGTGCGGATTGCCGGTGATTCGCCGAGCAAGGCATCGAAGCCTTCGGCATGGTCGTGGTGCAGGGCCGAAAGGCGTTCGCCCATGCGTGTGGGGGGGTATAGCGTCAGCAGGCCACCGGCGTTGGTGATCGGCATGGCGTCCAGCAGCAAGCTCTGGCCGTTGAGCTGCATCTCGCGCATGGGCAGGTGGAAGTTGTTGTCCAGCAGGGCCTGCAGCAGCGCCGGGTCACCGAACAGTTCACCCACCGAGCGCCCGGCCGATTCGCGGCCGCACAGTTCGATCAGCGCCGGGTTGGCCAGCAGCACCTTGCCGGCACTGTCCACGGCCAGCACCGGGTCGCTCATCGCCGCCAGCAGGGCATCGAGCTGCAGGTGCCGGCGTTGGCCTGGGAGGATGTCGACCACGTCCACCGATTGCACGCCCTGTACCTCGAACAGCGCGTCGTGCAGTTCTTCGAGCACGGCAGGGCTGAGGGTAGGGGCGTCGATGTAGACGTTCGGCGGGACCATCTCCACGGCGTCCAGGTTGAGGTTGCGGGCACCGAGCAGGGCGAGGACTTCCTGGGTGATGCCGACGCGGTCGATGAAGCTGACGTGGATGCGCATGGGGGACGGTGAAGTGGTGGCCGGGGAGGGCGGTAGTATGCCTCAACATCGCCGGGGCCGCTTTGCGGCCCTATCGCGACGCAAGGCCGCTCCTACAGGTCCCGACAATGACGCGATCCCTGTAGGAGCGGCCTTGCGTCGCGATGGGCTGCAAAGCAGCCCCCGGATCCTGAAATCACTCCAGATGTTCAGGCTTGATCGGATCGCCCGATTTCACATCCAGCTTTTCGCGAATGTCCGCGAACATATGGTCATAAAGCTTGTGCGGCGAACTCAGGTTCTCGAATTTCTTCGGTGACGGCAGGTACGACTGCGCCCTTCGGCTCAGCTGCATCAGGAAGCTGGGCAACACTTGGTCCTTGGCCAGGAAGAACTTTTCCTCCACTGGCTTGCCTTCGATGCTGCCATGCATCTTGAACTGGATGCCTCTGCCTTCCTTGGGGTCCGACACTGCCTCGTATTCGATGTTCAAGTCATAGCTGTGGTCGTTCTGGTTCAGCGCAGTGCGCTCGATGTGTACATGACCGGGCTGGTACTGGGCCATGGCAAGCTCCTTTGGAAGGTCGAAAATGGCGGGCGCTGGCGCCCGCCCACTGCATTCAACGGTAGCTGATCCCCGGCTTGGCGGTGGAAACCCGCGTGCCGGCGGTGCCTTTGACTATGTCTTCGATGTTCTCCAGCGAACTGATCACTGCCACTTTGCCGGTGTTGCGGGCAAAGTCGCAGGCTGCCTGCACCTTCGGCCCCATGGAACCGGCGGCGAAGCCGAGGCGTTCGAGTTCGTCGGGGTGGGCCTGGGCAATGGCCTTTTGCGTGGGCTTGCCCCAGTCAACATAGGCGGCATCGACGTCGGTGGCGATTATCAGTAGGTCGGCGTCCAGCTGCTCTGCCAGCAGGGCCGAGCACAGGTCCTTGTCGATCACCGCCTCGATGCCCTTCAGCTTGCGGTTTTCATCGTACATGGTGGGGATGCCGCCGCCGCCGGCGCAGATCACGATGCTGCTCTTTTCCAGCAGCCACTTGATCGGGCGGATCTCGAAGATGCGCTTGGGTTTCGGGCTGGCCACCACACGGCGGTACTTGTCGCCGTCGGCCTTGACCACCCAACCCTTTTCCTTGGCCAGGCGCTCGGCCTCTTCCTTGCCATAGACCGGGCCGATGAACTTGGTCGGGTCCTTGAAGGCGGGGTCGTTGGCGTCCACTTCGACCTGGGTCAGCAGGGTGGCGAACGGCACCTCGAATGCCAGCAGGTTGCCCAGTTCCTGTTCGATCATGTAGCCGATCATACCCTCGGTCTCGGCACCCAGCACGTCCAGCGGGTAGGCCTCGTCGGGCTTGTAGGACAGGCCTTGCAGCGACAGCAGGCCGACTTGCGGGCCGTTGCCGTGGGCGATGACCAGTTCGTTGCCTGGGTGGATCTTGGCGATCTGTTCGGTGGCGGTGCGGATATTGGCGCGCTGGTTGTCAGCGGTCATGGGCTCGCCGCGACGCAGCAGGGCGTTGCCGCCCAATGCAACAACGATACGCATGGGGAATGTCCTTTAACGAAAAGAAGGGAGCGCTGTACTCGACCGGTATCGCCGCCCCCTTGTGGGAGCGGGTTTACCCGCGAAAGCGTCAGCCCATGCAACGCGGCTGGTGCTACTGATGCATTCGCGGGTAAACCCGCTCCCACAGGGATCCGGGTTGCCCGGCTTGCCGAGTCAGCCTTTACAGGTCAGCCAAGGTCGATACCAGGATCGCCTTGATCGTGTGCATGCGGTTTTCCGCCTGCTCGAAGGCGATGCAGGCCGGCGACTCGAAGACGTCGTCGGTCACTTCGATACCGTTGGCCAGGTCCGGGTACTGTTCGGCGATCTGCTTGCCTACCTTGGTTTCAGAGTTGTGGAACGCCGGCAGGCAGTGCATGAACTTGGTCCGCGGGTTGCCGGTGGACTTCATCAGCTGTGCATTCACCTGATACGGCTTGAGCAGCTTGATGCGCTCACCCCAGGCTTCGATCGGCTCACCCATCGATACCCACACGTCGGTGTGCACGAAGTCCACACCCTTGACGGCGGCAACCGGGTCTTCGGTGAGGGTGATGCGCGCGCCGCTTTCCTCGGCGTACTTGCGGCAACGCTCGACCAGGTCATCATGCGGCCACAGCGCCTTGGGCGCGGCGATGCGCACATCCATGCCGAGCTTGGCACCGATGAGCAGCAGCGAGTTGCCCATGTTGTTGCGGGCGTCGCCCAGGTAGGCGTAGCTGATGTCGTGCAGCGGTTTGTCGCTGTGCTCACGCATGGTCAGCACGTCGGCGATCATCTGGGTGGGGTGGTATTCGTCGGTCAGGCCGTTGAACACCGGTACGCCGGCGAACTTGGCCAGTTCTTCGACGATTTCCTGCTTGAAGCCACGGTACTCGATGGCGTCGTACATGCGCCCGAGCACGCGGGCGGTGTCCTTCATGCTTTCCTTGTGGCCAATCTGCGAGGAGGTCGGGTCGATGTAGGTGACATTGGCGCCCTGGTCATAGGCGGCCACTTCGAAGGCGCAACGGGTACGGGTAGAGGTTTTTTCGAAGATCAGCGCGATGTTGTTGCCTTTCAGGTGCTGTTGCTCGGTGCCGGTGTACTTGGCGCGCTTGAGGTCGCGGGACAGGTCCAGCAGGTAGCGCAGCTCGCGGGTGGTGTGGTGTTCCAGGCTGAGCAGGTTGCGGTTGTGAATATTGAACGCCATGACAGCTTCTCCTTGGATTCGGTAGTGTCCCGGCCGGTGCGTTGTGGGCCCGGCCGGGTGCAATGGTCGTTAGTAGTCGATCGGGTCGCGCACGATCGGGCAGGTCATGCAGTGGCCGCCGCCCCGGCCCCGGCCCAGTTCGCCGGCACTGATGGTGATGACTTCGACACCTGCCTTGCGCAGCAAGGTATTGGTGTAGGTATTGCGGTCGTAGCCAATGACCACGCCCGGCTCGATGGCCACCACGTTGTTGCCGTCATCCCATTGTTCGCGCTCGGCGGCAAAGCTGTTGCCTCCGGTTTCGACCACGCGCAGCTTGACGCCCAGTTGTTCGCCCACCACTTCGATGAACGACTTGTTGATGCGGCGTACGTCCATGCCGTAAGGCTTGCTTTCATCCGGGCGAATGATGAACGGCACGATCTCTTTGACCACTTCCGGGAAGACCGTGACCAGGTCGCGGTCGCAGAAGCTGAACACGGTATCCAGGTGCATGGCGGCGCGCGATTTCGGCAGGCCCGCGACGATCACTTCCTTGACGGCGCCCTTGGCGAACAGGTTCTGCGCCAGTTGGCCGATGGCCTGGCGCGAGGTGCGCTCGCCCATGCCAATCAGCACGATTCCCTTGCCGATCGGCATGACATCGCCGCCTTCTAGGGTGGACTGGCCGTGGTCCTTGTCCGGGTCACCGTACCAGACCTGGAAGTCGGCGTTGGTGAACTGGGGGTGGAACTTGTAGATGGCGGTGGTCAGCAGGGTTTCCTGGCGTCGCGCTGGCCAGTACATCGGGTTGAGCGTGACGCCGCCGTAAATCCAGCAGGTAGTGTCACGGGTGAACTGGGTATTGGGCAGCGGTGGCAGGATGAAGCTGGAGTGGCCCAGGTAGTCGTTGTACATCTTGACCACTTCGGCACCCTCGCTCTGCGGCAGATCCTGCCCGGCAACGCCGCCAATCAGGAACTCGGCGAGGTGGCGTGGCTCGAGGCCTTCGAGCCAGCTGCGCACTTCGTTGGTCAGGCCCACGCCGACCGTGTCCGGGGTGATCTTGCGATCGAGGATCCACTTGAGTGCCTCGGGTTGCTGGACGATGTCGGTCAGCAGGTTGTGCATCTCCAGCACATCCACGCCACGCTCGCGCATCTTGGTGACAAAGTCGAAATGGTCACGCTTGGCCTGGTCGACCCAGATCACGTCGTCGAACAGCAGCTCGTCACAGTTGCTCGGCGTCAGGCGCTTGTGCGCCAGGCCCGGCGAGCAAACCATCACTTTGCGCAGTTTGCCGGCTTCGGAGTGGACACCGTACTTCTGTTTTTCAGCGGACATGATTTCATTCCTCCAGTTGAACGAAGACGTGGGTCAAAGAGTCAGGAAGCCGTCGTACAGGCCAAAGGCTGCCACCAGGGCGCCGATGACCACGGCTGCGAAGATCAGTTTTTCCACGTTGGTGAAGACAGGTTGGCCAACCTCACGCTTGGCCTTGGCGAACAGAATCGCGCCAGGTGCGTAGAGCAGGGCCGAGAGCAGCAGGTATTTCACGCCGCCGGCGTACAGCAGCCAGATGGCGTACAACAGGGCGATACCACCGATCACCAGGTCCTTCTGCCGTTCGGCCAAGGCCTGTTCGTAGGTTTCGCTACGCACTGCCAGCAGCACGGCATAGGCTGCCGACCACAGGTAGGGCACCAGGATCATCGATGTGGCCAGGTAGATCAGCGACAGGTAGGTGCTGTTGGAGAACAGCGTGATAACCAGGAAGATCTGTACCATGGCGTTGGTCAGCCACAGGGCGTTCGCCGGTACCTGGTTGGCGTTCTCGCGGCGCAGGAATTCCGGCATGGTGTGGTCCTTCGCGGCGGCGAACATGATCTCGGCGCACAGCAGCACCCACGACAGCAGTGCCCCAAGCAGCGAAATGATCAGGCCGACGCTGATCAGCACCGCGCCCCAGTGGCCGACCACATGCTCCAGCACGGCAGCCATCGACGGGTTCTGCAGCTTGGCCAGTTCCGGTTGGGTCATGATGCCCAGCGACAGTACGTTGACCAGCACCAGGAACAGCAGCACGGTGACGAAGCCGATAACCGTGGCCTTGCCCACGTCAGAGCGTTTTTCCGCCCGCGACGAGAAGATGCTCGCGCCCTCGATGCCGATGAACACCCAAACGGTGACCAGCATCATGTTGCGCACCTGGTTCATCACACTGCCAAGCTCTGGCGTGCCAACCGCCCAGATGTCAGCAGTGAAGATGTCGAGCTTGAAGGCGAACAGGCAGATCAGGGCGAACAGCAGCAGCGGCACCACCTTGGCCACAGTGGTGACCAGGTTGATGAACGCCGCTTCCTTGATGCCGCGCAGCACCAGGAAGTGCACTGCCCAAAGCAGCACCGACGCGCCGATGATGGCGGCCGGGGTGTTGCCTTCGCCGAAGATCGGGAAGAAGTAACCCAAGGTACTGAACAACAGCACGAAGTAGCCGACGTTGCCCAGCCAGGCACTGATCCAGTAGCCCCAGGCCGAGGAGAAGCCCATGTAGTCGCCGAAACCGGCCTTGGCGTAGGCATACACCCCGCCATCCAGGTCAGGCTTGCGGTTGGCCAGGGTCTGGAACACGAACGCCAGGGTCAGCATGCCGACCGCGGTGATCGCCCAACCGATCAGCACAGCGCCAACCCCTGCGCTGGCAGCCATGTTTTGCGGCAGCGAGAAGATACCGCCACCAATCATCGAACCGACGACAAGTGCAACTAACGCGCCGAGCTTTAGTTTTCCGGATGAATCAGACATTTAACAACTCCTGCCAGGAGAAAGTTGACGACAGCGTAAATCCGACGCCGCTGCCATTCGCTGACTTGGGTCAGTTCATGGCGACGTGAAGTAGGAAAATTCCTTCACGGAGCTCCCGGAGAGTGCCGACAACTTTTGCTGCAGGCCTTGCACGCTGGCACCTCCATGTCCTTCTAGAGCAAACGCTCTGTTCAGCCTGCGAAGCTTGAAGCTAGCCTCTTTTGCCGCTTTCGCAAATTTTTCACAAGAATTTCGAGCTTTATCGGGCCCTTCTCTAGTTGCTCGCGAGCTGCTAGTTTTTACTCGAAGCGGGCATAGACAAAGCAGTTATTAGTGCTATAGCTTCATTGGTCCGGATCATTATAAGTAACGCCATCTATATGGACGGCATGGCTGTTTCAAACCCATGACAGCGCGTTAAAAAAGGAAAGCTCATGAGCGAACCGGGACAAAAGCTGCGCCTGGGTGCGCTGATCGCGTTGGTGGTCGGCTCGATGATTGGTGGCGGGATATTCTCTTTGCCGCAAAACATGGCGGCGCGTGCCGATGTGGGGGCAGTGCTGATCGGTTGGGGTATCACCGCGATCGGCATGCTGGCCCTGGCTTTTGTGTTCCAGACCCTGGCCAACCGCAAGCCTGAGCTGGACTCGGGGGTGTACGCCTACGCCAAGGCCGGCTTTGGCGAGTACATGGGTTTTTCCTCGGCCTGGGGCTACTGGATCAGTGCCTGGCTGGGCAACGTCGGCTATTTCGTGCTGCTGTTCAGCACCTTGGGGTTCTACTTCCCGGTGTTTGGCGAGGGCAACACGCCGATTGCCATCGGTTGCGCGTCGCTGCTGCTGTGGGCGGTGCATTTCCTGGTGCTGCGCGGCATCAAGGAGGCGGCGTTCATCAACCAGGTGACCACCGTTGCCAAGGTGGTGCCATTGCTGATCTTCGTGGTGATAGCGGCATTTGCCTTTCGCGCCGATATCTTCACCCGTGACATCTGGGGTCTGAGCAACCCGCAGTTCGGCAGCGTGCTGGAGCAGGTGCGCAACATGATGCTGGTGACTGTGTTCGTGTTCATCGGCATCGAGGGTGCCAGTGTGTATTCCGGGCGCGCCCAGCGACGCTCGGATGTCGGCAAGGCCACGGTGATCGGTTTCCTGGGGGTGCTGGCGCTGCTGGTGCTGGTCAATGTGCTGTCGCTGGGGGTGATGACCCAGCCGGAACTGGCCGGGCTGCAGAACCCGTCACTGGCTTCGGTGCTGGAGCATATCGTCGGGCCCTGGGGCGCCTTGCTGATCAGTATCGGCCTGGCGGTTTCGCTGCTTGGCGCGCTGCTGTCCTGGGCGTTGCTGTGCGCCGAGATCCTCTTTGCCACGGCACGGGACAAGACCATGCCGCGCTTCCTGGCCCAGGAAAACGCCAACCATGTGCCGGCCAACGCCCTGTGGCTGACCAACTGCATGATCCAGGGCTTCCTGCTGATCACGCTGTTTTCCGCCGGTACCTATACCAGCCTGATCTACCTGGCGTCGTCGATGATCCTGGTGCCCTACCTGTGGTCGGCGGCCTACGCCGTGCTGTTGGCGGTACGTGCAGAAACCTACGACGGGCAGCCGGCCTTGCGCCGCAAGGACCTGCTGGTAGCGCTGATTGCCCTGGTATATGCGGTGTGGCTCTTGTACGCCGGCGGGCTCAAGTACCTGTTGCTGTCGGCGCTGCTGTACGCGCCGGGCGTTATCCTGTTCGCCCGGGCCAAGCATGAGCAGGGAAAGGCCTTGTTCACTGCCTGGGAAAAGCTGATTTTCGCCGCCGTGCTGGCCGGCGCCGCCCTGGCGGCCTATGCCCTGTACTCAGGGCTGCTGAGCTTGTGACCGGGCAGGGCAGGGGGCGTGCTCCGGGCGGGACCAGATCCACAGGTTGCCCAGGGCCATGCCGGCAATGGCCAGAAACACCGGCCAGCGGTGTTCCAGGAACGTCAGCATCAGGCCCGCGCACAGCAGCATGCTGAGGGTCGCGCTGACCTTGGCCCGGCGCTGGATAACCTTGCCATTGCGCCAGTTGTGCAGGATCGGCCCGAACAGCCGGTGGTTCTCCAGCCAGGCAGACAGGCGCGGTGAACTGCGCGTGGCCGCCCAGGCGGCCAGCAGGATGAATTCGGTGGTCGGCAGGCCGGGGATGATGATCGCGACCAGGCCAACGCCCAGGCTCACGTAGGCCAGGAGTGCATACAGCAGGCGGGCAAGTTTCGAGCGGGCGGGTCGGGTCATGGTCTCATTGCATAAAGCGGTTCGGCCACCGGTAGGGTGGCCGGATACGGTGTGTCAAACCAGCGCGGCATCCGCAGCGTAGGCGTGCTTGAGCAGTTCGGTGAAGCGCTCGAAGGCAGCAACTGCGCCGCGTTCGGCAGCGGTGTCCTCTTCGGTGGACAAGGCCAGGCCATCCAGAATGCGGGTGAACTGCTTCCAGCCTTCAGCACGGCCGCCGGCCGGTTCACCCAGGTGTCGAGCACCGAAGTTGTCGGACAGTCCCAGGGCCACGGCACGCTTGATCAGAAACGCAGCGCCCAGTTTGGAGCCTTCGGAGACGAAGATCCAGCCCATTGCCTCGCCCAGGCTCGGGTTGCGCAGGGCCTCCGGCACGGCTGGCGGTACTGCGGTGTCGAGGTCGGCGAGGTCCAGGCGGGCCTGTTCGGCACGGCAGCGCTCGGCCAGGTCGGGGACGATGGCGATCAGTTGCGGGTCGTTGTACAGAGCCTGCAGCTCGGCCTGGAACAAGTACTGGGCGGCCACGAAGCGGGCGAAGCTTTCGCGGCTGTCGAAAGGGGCGTGGGAACTGACCAGTGCATCCAGTTCGGCATGAGGGGTGTGGGTGATCTGTTTCAGGCGCTGGGAGCGCAGGGCTGGGCGGTCGGTCATAGGGCATTCCTTGGAAAAAAAGGGCGTCTAGAGACAAGACGAACCAGCGGGGATGGAACAGTAAAAAAAGCCGGTATTTGTGCTGGTAGTAATGGCCTCTTGGCGGGTGAACCGGCTCCCACAGGTATTGCGCAAACCTCGGGCCTGCGATGTCCCTGTGGGAGCGGGTTTACCCGCCAAGAGGCTGGCACTGACGAAACAAGCCTGTCAGCGATAATTCAGGTCAGATATCCCAGACCACATTGATGCCGAAGTTGCGCCCCGGCATGGTCAGGCGGTCGATGTTGGCCGGCTGGGTCAC
This sequence comes from Pseudomonas sp. B10(2017), assembly GCF_002113295.1. Lineage (NCBI taxonomy): Bacteria > Pseudomonadati > Pseudomonadota > Gammaproteobacteria > Pseudomonadales > Pseudomonadaceae > Pseudomonas > Pseudomonas sp. B10(2017). Next base: position 72,924 of record NZ_NEJU01000006.1, on the reverse strand, counting down.
GGCCGCTTCACCCTGGCCGTCGTAGCTGCGTACCGAATCCCACTGCCAGTACTTCTTGTCGGTGAGATTGTACAGGCCGGCGTTGATGGTCACATCGTCGGTAACCTTGTAGTAGCCGGTCAGGTCCAGCACCCCGTAGCCTGGGGTGCGGAACTTGGAGCTCGAGCCGTCGGGCGAGTAGAAGGTACTGTCGTCGACGCGGGTCTTGCGCTTGACCAGTGTCCAGCTCAGCAGGCCGCCGTAGTGCTGTTGTTCGTAACCCAGGCCGAACACGCCCTTGAGCGGGTTGACGCTGTTCAGTGGCTCGCCGGTGTCATCGTTACGGCCATAGGTGTAGGCGATCGAGCCCTGGGTATACAGGCCCTGCGGCGCACCGAAGTGGTTTAGGTTCAGGCGGCCCTTGACCTCGGCACCCTTGATGGTGGCGTGCTTGATGTTGTTGGCCTTGAAGGTCTGCTCCAGGTTGGCGCTTTGTACGGCATCTTCGTCGATGAAGTCGTGGTACTTGTTGTAGAACACCGCCACGTCGAAATTACCTGCGTCGAAGTTGCCACGCAGGCCGGTTTCATAGCTTTTGCTCTTTTCGGGTTCGAGGCCCGGGTTGCCTTCTACGCGGTAGCCTTGCTCGATGTTCTCGAACTTCCCGTACATGGCTTTGGCGGTCGGGGTGCGGAAACCTTCGGCGTACTGGCCATACCAGGTGTAGTTGTCGTTGAAGGCGTAGGTCAGGCCGAACTTGGGCGAGATACGGTGCCACTTCTTGTCCGAATCGTCCTGGGAGGTGGGCACGGTACCGGATGACTCCAGGCCACGCAGGAACTCCTCGGTGAACCTGGGCTTCATGCGCGTGTAGTCGTAACGAGCGCCAGGCAGGAAGGTCCAGTTGTTCCAGCGGATTTCATCCTGTACGAACAGGCTGTAGGTGTTCACGGTCGGGTCCGGGAAGTCACTGACCAGCGCCTGGCCGTCTGCCGGGCGCTCGGCGCCAGCGGCGGAACAACCTGAACCAACGGCCAGGCAGGTGCCGGTGCCGCTGCGCGAACCGGTGACCTTCTCGTGCTTGAGGGTGGTGCCGTAGGTCAGCAGGTGGTCGGTGGCGCCGAGGCTGAAAGCCTTGTCCAGCTGGGCATCGAATACCCATTGGCGGTCCTTGTAGAGGGTGTCGCGGGTACGCAGTACCTGACGGCCAGGTGGTGCGTAGACCTCCTCGGTGTGCTGGTCGGTCTTGGCGATCTGGTAGTTCAGGCTCCACTTCACATGGTCGGCGACCAGCGAATCGAGGCCGAACTCATGGTTGATGCCAAAGCGTTCGCGGGTGATGGTGTCGTTGCCATTACGCGCCTTGTAGTAACCCGAGGCACCCAGGCCAGGAATGAACGGCCCGCCCACCGCACTGAGGATGTTCTGGTCGCGGTCATCCTTGTAGTGTTCGTAGGTGAAGCCCAGGCGCGCGTCGTCGGCGTAGTTCCAGCCCAGCTTGGCCAGTACGTTGGTGGTGCGCACATCCATCGGATTGGCTTCGGTACGGGCCAGGCCGTCACCGCTGTGGCCACCGTGGGTCTCGGTTTCGTGGCCGTTGCGCTGGCTCAGGTGCAACAGGCCGTCGAAGTCGCCCTGGCGGCCGGCGACGGTGGCGGAGGTCAGCCAGCTCTCGTCGGCCGAGCTATAGCCAGTCTTCAGGCGGGCGCCTGCGTCCTTGCCGGGCTTGATGATGTCTTCCGGGTCGAGGGTGAAGTAGCTTACTGCCCCGCCGATGGCGTTGCTGCCGTACAGCACAGAAGCCGGGCCGCGGAGGATTTCCATACGCTTGACGATCTCCGGGTCCACGTAGTTGCGCTGGGTCTGGGCGTAGGGGCCGAAGAAGAAGCTGTCGGGGATCGACACGCCATCGACCTGGGTGAGGATGCGCTCGCCGTCGATGCCACGGATGTTGTAGCCGTTCAGGCCGCTGCGCTGGCCGGTGCCAGCTACCGACACGCCCGGTTCGTAGCGCACCAGGTCCTGGATGTTGTTGACGTTCTGCCGGTCGAGTTGCTCGCGTGTCTGCACGCTGACGGTGCTCGGCACCTGGCTGACGTCCTGGGCGCTGCGGGTGGCGCTGACGGTCACTTGTTGCAGGGCAATCACGTTGGCGCTGGCCTGGCGTTCGAGTACCACATTGCCACTGCTGATCTTGCGAAAGCCCAGGCCGGTGCCGTGTAGCAGGCGCTTGAGCGCGGCTTCCGGGGGTAGCGAACCCTGCACCCCTGGCGATGCCACGCCGTCGGCCAGTTCAGCGCTGAAGCCGACCTGCCAGCCGGTGACCTGGCTGAAAGCATTGATGGCCGAAACCAGCGGCTGCTGGCCGATGCTGAAGCGGTAGTCGCCCATGCGCGGGCTGCTGGCCTGTGCCGTTTCGGTGGCCAGTGCCGGCAGGCTTATGGCACCGCTGGCGAGCAGGGCAAGGTTCAGTAGGGAAAGGCTCAGGAGGGACAGTTGCCCTCTGTGGCGAGGAAGGGGGGAGGGGCGGGTAGGACCTGTGGACATCGGAAGCGCTCCCTGACGCGCGGGCTGTTATAGGTGATGGCTGTACTCGTTTTCAAACGAGAATCAGTTGCATTGGCTATAACGAGACGGGCGGGGTAGCGTGACTGCGTAAAAAAAGTTGGATTGCGGTCTGACGATCTGTATCGCGATTTCTATGGGAACGTGTCGGGTTTCAGATTTGCGGATCAGTTCAGGATGACCAGCGCCGGGTACTCATGCAGCTGTGCCGAGGTGATGTGGGCCAGCGCGCGCAGGGTTTGCAGCGGCTGGTCGAGGCGGTAGTTGCCGGTGACTGCCATGTCTTCCAGCTGCGCATTGCGGTTGATGATCCAGCCTGGGTAGTAGCGCTGCACCTCGGCCAGCACCTGGCTCAGCGGGCAATTCTCGAACACCAGGCGGCCGTCGACCCAGGCCAGGTCCTTGTGCATGTCGGGGCGCTGGCGCTGGCCGAACCCCTGGGGGCCGACGCTGATGCTGTCGCCGGCGCTCAGGCGAATGCGCTGGTCGCGGGCCCCCTGCAGGTCGACATCGCCGCGCTGCACCCTCACCTGTGCCTCGCCGTCGAGGTAGCGCACGGCAAAGTCGGTGTCGCGCACCTGCGCGCGCAACGGCCCGGCCTGCACTTCCAGTGGCAGCAGCGCGCCCTCGGGGACCTGGAAATAAGCCTCGCCCTGTAGCAGGCGGGCGATCTGGTGGCCGTCACGCTGCTCGCTGGCAAATGCCGAATTGGTGTTGAGCAGCACTTTCACGCCGTCTTCCAGCTGCAGGCGCTGGCGCTCGCCCACCACCGTCAAGTGGTCGGCCTGCAGGCGCATGGGCAAGTTGCCCAGGGTGAACAGCCCGACCAGCAGCAGCGCCGCCGTGGCCAGGGGTTTCCAGTGGCTGCGCAGGCGCCCGCGCCACGAGCGGCGCTGTTGCTGATGCATCTGCACGGCCGCCTGGTGCAGCGGTGCGCCGTTCCACAGGGCTTCTGCCTCGACATAGGCCTCGGCATTTTCCGGCGCTGCGCTCAGCCAGGCTTCGAAGGCCTGGGTGTCCTTGGCGTCGGCGCATTGCAGGCGTACCAGCCAGTCCAGCGCCTCGTCCATGGCACGAGCACTGGGCCCGGCGGGTGACGGGCGAGGGGGGCTGTCGGTCACGGTGAATCCTTGAATGGTTTTTGCGAATGATCAAGGCTGAGGCGGGGCGTGGCAAGGGCTTTGCGTTGCCTCACTTGAGGCGGTCGGCGACCCCCATGCAGATCGCCATGATCAGTTTCAGTTCCTTCTGTACCGTGCTGGGCGAAACATTCAGTTGTTCGGCGATTTCCAGGTAGGTGGCGCCATGCAGGCGGCTGAGGATGAAGATGCGCTGCTGGCGTTCGCTCAGTTGGTTGAGGCTGATGCTCAGGTGCTTGAGTAGCTGCTCGGCATGGGCCGCATCCTCGCTGCTGGTGGCCGGCGCGGCCACGCTGTGCAGGACCTCGTCGGGCACGTCGTCGACCAGCATGCGCGATTGCACTCGGCGCGCGCGCAGGTGGTCGAGGGCCAGGTTGCGTGCGGTCTGGAACACGAACGGTTCGATGTGTTCGATGGGCCGTTCACCGAGGGCGCGGGACACCCGCAGGTAGGTTTCCTGCAAAAGGTCCTCGGCCGTGTTGGGGTTGCCCACCATGCGCTGCAAGGTGCGCAGCAGGGTAAGGCGCTGGACGAGGAAGACAGAGTTGAACCGGGACTGACTCACGGGGGGACCTGGCCGACGAAAGGTTAATGATAATGCTTATCATCCTCCTCGAAGGTCAAGCCTGGAAATGTTAGGAAAGGGTAAAGATTGTGAGTATTGGGCGCAGAGGCGCTCGCTGCGGCATTATCAGCGCCTGAGAGATCGAGCGCCGCGCGGGCGACGCTCGATCTCTCAGGCGGTAAAAATGCCGTGTCATGCTCAGCCGGCGCGGCACAACGCCAGGCAGTTATCCAGCATGCGGTTGGAGAACCCCCACTCGTTGTCATACCAGGCCAGCACCTTGAGCATGCGCCCGTTGGCCCGGGTATGGTTGGCATCGAAGATCGACGACAGCGGGTTGTGGTTGAAATCGCAGGAAACCAGCGGCAAGGCGTTGTAGCCCAATACCCTGGAGTGCTTGCTGGCCTCGAGGAACAACTGGTTGACCTGCTCGGGCGTGGCCTCGCGCTTGAGGTTGACTGTGAGGTCCACCAGCGACACGTTGATCACCGGTACCCGTACCGCCATCCCGGTCAGCTTGCCGGCCAGCTCCGGCAGCACCAGGCCCACGGCCTCGGCGGCGCCGGTCTTGCTCGGGATCATCGACTGGGTCGCCGAGCGCGCACGGTACGGGTCGCCGTGGTACACATCGGTCAGCACCTGGTCGTTGGTGTAGGCATGGATGGTGGTCATCAGTCCCTGTTCGATGCCGAACTCGCGGTGCAGCACCTGGGCAATCGGTGCCAGGCAGTTGGTGGTGCAGGAGGCGTTGGAAATGATCTGGTGCGAGGCCCGCAGGATGTCGTGGTTGACCCCGTACACCACGGTGGCATCGGCGCCTTTGGCCGGTGCCGAGACGATCACCTTGCCAGCCCCCGCAGCCAGGTGCGCGGCGGCCTTGGCGCGCTCGGTGAACAGCCCGGTGCATTCGAACACCACGTCGATCGCTTCGGCCTTCCAGGGCAGTTCGGCCGGGTTGCGGATGGCGCTGACCGCGATGCGGTCACCATTGACCGTGAGGCTTTCGTGGTCGGCCTCGACGCTGGCGTCGAAGGTGCCGTGCACGCTGTCGTACTTGAGCAGGTGGGCATTCATGGCGCTGTCGCCCAGGTCGTTGATGGCGACGACCTGCAGGTCCTGGCGGTAGCCTTGGGTATACAGTGCGCGCAGGACGTTGCGCCCGATGCGGCCGAATCCATTGATGGCGATGCGTAGGGTCATGGCAGTACCTCTGGCAGTCCGAGTGAAACCTGTGGCACAAAGGAGCTTCACTGAAACGGTTTTGTTGTTGGAATTACAAGATTATTCACCTGCCGATAGAAAACAAGCCTTTTTAGTGGCAGTATTTTGTTTAAACATACAACGAGTGGTTGGGCGACGTGCCTCCACCGATGCAGCGGGCTCCTCTACCTTGAGCCTAGGCCGCAATCGTTTGGAGGGGAAATGCTCGGTAAACCGCCCTTACAATTAGCCTGGAGTCCAGTACATGCATCCGCGCATCCTTGAGGTCACCCAGCGGCTGGTCGAACGTAGCCGTGCCACCCGCGAACGCTACCTGCAACTGATTCGCGGCGCGGCCAGTGACGGCCCCATGCGTGCCAGCCTGCAGTGCGCCAACTTCGCCCATGGCGTGGCTGGTTGCGGCAGCGACGACAAGCAGACCCTGCGCCTGATGAACGCGGCCAACGTGGCCATCGTCTCGGCCTACAACGACATGCTTTCGGCGCACCAGCCCTACCAGCACTTCCCCGAGCAGATCAAGCAGGCCCTGCGCGATGTCGGTTCGGTCGGCCAGTTCGCCGGTGGCGTGCCGGCCATGTGCGATGGCGTGACTCAGGGCGAGCCGGGCATGGAGCTGGCCATAGCCAGCCGCGAAGTGATCGCCATGTCCACCGCCGTGGCCCTGTCGCACAACATGTTCGACGCCGCGCTGATGCTGGGCATCTGCGACAAGATCGTCCCTGGTTTGATGATGGGCGCACTGCGCTTTGGTCACCTGCCGACCATTTTCGTCCCGGGCGGGCCGATGGTCTCTGGCATTTCCAACAAGCAGAAGGCCGACGTGCGCCAGCGTTATGCCGAAGGCAAGGCCAGCCGCGAAGAGCTGCTGGATTCGGAGATGAAGTCCTACCACAGCCCTGGCACCTGTACCTTCTACGGCACTGCCAACACCAACCAGCTGGTGATGGAAGTGATGGGCCTGCACCTTCCGGGCGCCTCGTTCGTCAACCCGTACACACCGCTGCGCGACGCGCTCACCGCCGAGGCCGCGCAGCAGGTCACGCGCATGACCAAGGCCAGCGGCAACTTCATGCCGCTGGGTGAAATCGTCGACGAAAAGGCGCTGGTCAACTCCATCGTCGCCCTGCACGCCACCGGCGGCTCGACCAACCATACCCTGCACATCCCGGCGATTGCCCAGGCCGCCGGTATCCAGCTGACCTGGCAGGACATGGCCGACCTGTCCGAGGTGGTGCCGACCTTGTCCCACGTCTACCCCAACGGCAAGGCCGACATCAATCACTTCCAGGCCGCGGGCGGCATGGCCTTCCTTATCCGCGAGCTGCTCGATGCCGGGCTGCTGCACGAAGACGTCAACACCGTGGCCGGCCATGGCCTGCGCCGCTACACCCAGGAGCCGTTCCTCGACAACGGCAAGCTGGTGTGGCGCGAAGGGCCGCAGCACAGCCTGGACGAAAGCATCCTGCGCCCGGTCGCGCGGCCGTTCTCGGCCGAAGGCGGCCTGCGGGTGATGGAGGGCAACCTCGGCCGCGGCGTGATGAAGGTGTCCGCTGTCGCCCCTGAGCACCAGGTGGTCGAGGCGCCAGCGCGGGTGTTCCAAGATCAGCAGTCGCTGGCCGATGCGTTCAAGGCAGGCGAGCTGGAGCGTGACTTCGTCGCCGTGGTGCGCTTCCAGGGCCCGCGCTGCAACGGCATGCCGGAGCTGCACAAGCTCACACCGTTCCTCGGCGTGCTGCAGGACCGTGGCTTCAAGGTGGCGCTGGTTACCGACGGGCGCATGTCCGGTGCTTCCGGCAAGATCCCGGCGGCCATTCATGTTTGCCCCGAGGCTTATGACGGCGGCCCGCTGGCACGAGTGCGCGATGGTGATATTGTGCGGGTCGATGGTGTCGAAGGCACGCTGCGGGTAATGGTGTCGGCCGAAGAACTGGCCAGCCGCGACCTGCCGCCAGCGCCACAGGGCAACGACCTGGGCTGCGGGCGCGAGCTGTTCGGCTTCATGCGCATGGCGTTCAGCCCGGCAGAGCAGGGCGCCAGTGCCTTCACCTCGGCCCTGGAGAACCTCAAATGAAGGACCTGCTGGTTGGCGACATCGGCGGCACCAATGCCCGTTTTGCGTTGTGGCGTGACAACCAGCTGCATGAAGTGAAGGTCTTCGCCACCGAGGACTACACCAGCCCGGAACAGGCCATCGAGGCTTACCTTGAAGGCCTGGGCATTCCCCGCGGCGGCGTGACTGCTGCCTGCCTGGCGGTGGCCGGGCCGGTCAATGGCGACGAGTTCCGTTTCACCAACAACCATTGGCGCCTGAGCCGTCTGGCATTCTGCCAGCGACTGCAGATCGAGCAGCTGCTGCTGATCAATGACTTCACCGCCATGGCGCTGGGCATGACCCGCCTGCGCGATGGCGAGTTTCGCGAAGTGTGTCCAGGCCAGGCCGATCTTGCGCGTCCGGCGTTGGTCATCGGTCCGGGTACCGGTTTGGGTGTCGGCTCCCTCTTGCGAGTGGGGGAACGTTGGTGTGCCTTGCCGGGCGAGGGCGGGCACGTCGACCTGCCGGTGGGTAATGCCCGCGAAGCAGCGATTCACCAACAGATTCACGCGCAGATCGGCCACGTCAGCGCCGAAACCGTGCTCAGTGGCGGTGGTCTGCTGCGCCTGTACCAAGCAATCTGTGAACTGGACGCTGACATACCCCGACACAAGACCCCGGCGCAAATCACCGATGCTGCGCTGGCCGGCGAACCACGGGCGCTGGCGGTGATCGAACAGTTCTGCCGTTTCCTTGGCCGAGTGGCGGGTAACAATGTTCTGACGCTGGGCGCGCGGGGAGGGGTCTATATTGTCGGCGGCGTGATCCCGCGGTTTGCCGAGCTGTTCCTGCGCAGCGGGTTTGCCGCGAGTTTTTCCGACAAGGGCTGCATGAGTGGTTATTTCGCTGGCGTACCGGTTTGGCTGGTGACGGCGGAGTTTTCCGGGTTGCTGGGGGCCGGGGTGGCTTTGCAGCAGGCGCTGGATCACGGATAGGTAGGCCACTGCGCGACCCAATCGCCGGCAAGCCAGCTCCCACACCGATCGCTTCAAGCCTAGGGTTGTGCAATAACTGTGGGAGCCTGGCTTGCCGGCGATGGGTTGCGAAGCAGCCCCAGAAAGCAACACCCGACAGCAGGCAAAAAGACCTGCAATCAACAAGAGGAAGGACCACCTTGAGCACTGCCGGCAAATCGATCCTGATGGTCGACGACGACCAGGAAATCCGCGAGCTGCTGCAAACCTACCTGAGCCGCTCCGGCTTCCAGGTGCATGCCGAAGCCGACGGCAAGGGCTTTCGCCGCGCGCTGGAATCCACCCCCTGCGACCTGGTCATCCTTGATGTCATGCTGCCCGACGAAGACGGCTTCAGCCTGTGCCGCTGGGTACGCCAGCACCCGCGCCTGGCACGGGTACCGATCATCATGCTCACCGCCAGCTCCGACGAAACCGACCGGGTCATCGGCCTGGAGTTGGGCGCCGACGACTACCTGGGCAAGCCGTTCAGCCCCCGCGAACTGCAAGCGCGGATCAAGGCCCTGCTGCGTCGCGCCGAGTTCGGCCAGGCGGCGCCGGGCGGTGCGGTGCTGGCCTTCGACGACTGGCGCCTGGACACGGTCAGCCACCGCCTGTTCCATCGCGACGGTGAGGAAGTGATTCTCTCTGGCGCCGACTTCGCCCTGCTCAAGCTGTTCCTCGACCACCCACAGCAGATCCTCGACCGCGATACCATCGGCAACGCCACTCGTGGTCGCGAGCCGATGCCGCTGGACCGCATCGTTGACATGGCGGTCAGCCGCCTGCGCCAGCGCCTGCGCGATACCGACAAACCACCCCGGCTGATCCGCACCGTACGCGGCAGCGGCTACCTGTTGGCTGCCCATGTCTGCAATGCGCCCTGAGCGGCGCTGGCGACTGCTGCCGCGCTCGCTACTGGGGCGCATGCTGTTGCTGACCCTGCTGGTGGTGCTGCTTGCCCAGGGTTTGTCGAGCGTCATCTGGGTTGCCCAACTGCGCGCCAGTCAGTTGCAGGGCCTGCGTGCCAGCGCCAGTAGCCTGGCTCATTCGATGAGTGCCAGCGTCAGCTACTTCCGCTCGTTGCCAGTGGCCTATCGGCCGATGGTCCTCGACCAGTTGCGCAGTATGGGCGGTACACGCTTTTTCGTGTCGCTCAACGCCAAGCCGCTGGACATGCCGCTACTGCCCGTTACCCCGCGCAAGCAGGCGGTGATCGATGTGTTCCAGCAGGTGCTGCATGAGCGCCTGGGTTCGCAGATGGAAATTTCCGTCGAGTTCGTCGGGCCCGACGACCTGCGTATCTTCAACAGCGGCCTGAAGCTCGACGAACTGCCACGCTCCTGGGCGCATTACTCGCTGACACTCGAGCCACTCAACCCGCCGGTGCTGGTAACCCAGATCCGCCTGGGCGAGGGTGAGTGGCTGTACATCGCCTCGCTGCTGCCCGAGCCCTACACCAGCCTGGAGGCCGAGCGCCTGCCGCGCCAGCAGATTGGCTTCATCGTGTTGACCACGGCCCTGCTGCTGCTGTTCATCGGCTTGCTGGTGCACTGGCAAAGCTGGCCGCTCAAGCGCCTGGCGCGCGCTGCCCGAGAGATGTCACTGGGCGCCGATGTGGCACCGGTGGCCGAAGGTGGTGGCAGCGAGGTGGTCGAGGTGGGGCGTGCGTTCAACAGCATGCGCGAGCGCATCAGCCGCTACCTGACCGAGCGTAGCCAGCTGTTCAGTGCCATCTCCCACGACCTGCGCACGCCGATCACCCGCTTGCGCCTGCGCGTCGAGCTGCTGGAGGACGAGCGCCTGCAGGCCAAGTTCAGCCAGGACCTGGACGAGCTGGAGCTACTTGTCAAAGGTGCATTGCAGTGCGTGAAGGACACCGACATCCACGAGAACATCGAGCCGGTCGACCTCAACCAGGTGCTGGAAATCCTGGCCGAGCCGTACCTGGGCGATGGCCGCATAACGCTCGAAGGCCGGGCGCTGGCGCCATACCCGGGCAAACCGCTGGCGTTGCGGCGCTGCATCGGCAACCTGATCGACAACGCCATCAAGTACGGCGAGCGAGCGCGGCTGCGCATCATCGACAGTGCCGAGGGGTTTGTCCTGCAAGTGGATGACCAGGGGCCGGGGGTGCCGCAGCAGCAGCTGGAGCAGGTGTTCGAGCCGCACTTCCGTCTGGCCGGGCAACAGCAGGGGTACGGGCTGGGGTTGGGGATTGCGCGCAACATTGCCCATAGCCATGGCGGGGAGGTGAGCTTGCTGAACCTGCGTGAGGGCGGGTTGCGGGTGACCTTGTACCTGCCGCGGGGCATGGACTGAAGGGTTGTATTGCCTGTACCGGCCCCTTCGCGGGTAAACCCGCTCCCACAAAGACCTCACAGGTCCATACAGGCTCCGAGGCTAATGCAAAAACTTGTGGGGGCGGGTTTACCCGCGAAGAGGTCGGCACAGGCAGCACAAATGTCACTTACTGGTGACAAATCCACCTTCCTTGGTGACATTCCCATCCAGGCCCGCTCACTAGAATTCGCAGACGACTGGCAAGGATCTAGCTGGCCCATGAACACCTACAACCTGCCTTCCACCCGCTGGCTCGACGCCCCGGCCCACACCGCCTGGCGCATGGCCGAAGGGCAGCGCCTGCTGGCCTTCGCCACGGCTTCGAAACTGCCCGATGGCTTCGGTAGCCTCGACGCCGCAGGCCTGCTTGCCCCCGGTGCCCGCGCCGAAACCCTGATCACCGCCCGCATGACTCACTGTTTCGCCCTGGCCCACCTGCAGGGCCTGCCTGGCTACCTGCCCTATGCCGAACACGGTGTTGCCGCCCTGCTTGGCGCGCTGCAGGATGCCACCTACGGCGGCTGGTTCGCCCACCCCGGAGGCCATGACGACAGCGGCAAGGCGGCTTACCTGCATGCCTTTGTCGCCCTGGCCGCCAGCTCGGCGGTGATGGCAGGTGCTTGCGGTGCACCAGCCTTGCTGGCAGGCGCGGTGCAGGTGCTCGAAGCGCATTTCTGGAGCGAAGAGGAGGGTGCCCTGCGGGAAGCCTTCTCCCGCGCCTGGCAGTTGCCCGAGCAGTACCGTGGTGCCAACAGCAACATGCATGCGGTCGAGGCCTTTCTGGCCCTGGCAGACGTAACTGGTGACAACCTGTGGCTGCAACGCGCCTTGCGCATCGCCGAACGCATCATCCATACCCATGCCGCCGCCAACGGCTACCGGGTCATCGAGCATTTCGACGCCCTCTGGCAGCCGCTGCCGCACTACAACCAGGCGTACCCGGCAGACCACTTCCGGCCTTATGGCTCCACCCCCGGGCATGCCTTGGAGTGGGCGCGGTTGCTGTTGCATCTGGAAGCCAGCCTGGAACAGGCCGGCCTGCATGCCCCGCAGTGGCTGCCAGACTGTGCCCGTGCATTGTTCGATACAGCCTGCCAGCAGGCCTGGAACGTCGATGGCGCGCCCGGTTTTGTCTACACCCTGGACTGGGCCGATCGCCCGGTGGTGCGCGCACGCCTGCACTGGGTGCATGCCGAAGCCTGCGCCGCCGCCGCGGCCCTGTTGCAGCGCACGGGCGAGGCGCACTACGAGCAGTGGTACCGCCGTTGCTGGGACTTCATCGTCAACCATTTCATCGACCATGGCGCTGGCAGCTGGCACCACGAACTCGATACGCGCAACCAACCGGCCGCGACCATCTGGCCAGGCAAGCCCGACCTCTACCATGCCTACCAGGCGCTGCTGCTGCCGGGCTTGCCACTGGCACCCAGCCTGGCCAGCAGCTTGGCCGGCAATGTAACCAAACGATGACATTCACGCATCGCTTCGTTACCTGGCGAGGCGAGCACGCTGTTTAGACTTCATGCAACGCAAGCGATCGACTTGCACGGCATAACAACAAGAAAGGTGCTTCGATGAATTCCACGCTCCGTCTCGCTGCCGCCATCTCCCTGGCCTCCTTGCTTCCATTCAATGCCCTGGCTGCCGAATCCAAAGGCAGTGTCGAGGTGGTGCACTGGTGGACCTCTGGTGGTGAAAAAGCGGCGGTCGATGTGCTCAAGGCCCAAGTCGAAAAAGATGGTTTCACCTGGAAGGACGGTGCCGTTGCCGGTGGTGGTGGTGCCACCGCCATGACCGTGCTCAAGAGCCGCGCCGTTGCCGGCAACCCGCCGGGTGTCGCGCAGATCAAGGGCCCGGACATCCAGGACTGGGCGGCCACCGGCCTGCTCGACGCCGATGTACTCAAGGATGTGGCCAAGAAAGAAAAGTGGGACTCACTGCTCGACAAGAAAGTCGCCGATACCGTCAAGTACGACGGTGACTATGTCGCCGTACCGGTGAACATCCACCGCATCAACTGGCTGTGGATCAACCCCGAAGTCTTCAAGAAGGCCGGCATCGACAAGGCGCCAGCCACCCTCGACGAATTCTACGCCGCTGCCGACAAGCTCAAGGCCGCCGGCTTCATCCCGCTCGCCCACGGCGGCCAGCCGTGGCAGGACAGCACCGTGTTCGAAAGCGTGGTGCTGGCGGTGATGGGGGCCGATGGCTACAAGAAGGCCCTGGTCGACCTTGACAGCACAGCCCTGACCGGCCCGCAGATGGTCAAGGCGCTGACCGAACTGAAAAAGGTCGCCACCTACATGGACCCGGATGGCAAAGGCCAGGATTGGAACCTGGAAGCGGCCAAGGTCATAAACGGCAAGGCCGGCATGCAGATCATGGGCGACTGGGCCAAGAGCGAATGGACCCTGGCGAAGAAAACCGCCGGCAAGGACTACCAGTGCGTGCCATTCCCCGGCACCGACAAGGCGTTCCTGTACAACATCGACTCGCTGGTGGTGTTCAAGCAGAACGACGCCGGCACGTCTGCCGGGCAGCAGGATATTGCCCGCAAGGTGCTGGGCGAGGACTTCCAGAAGGTCTTCAGCAGCAACAAGGGGTCGATCCCGGTGCGCAACGACATGCTTGCCGACATGGGCAAGTATGACTTCGACGTCTGCGCGCAGACCTCCGCCAAGGACTTCCTGGCCGATGCCAAAAATGGCGGCCTGCAGCCGAGCATGGCGCACAACATGGCCACCACGCTGGCCGTGCAGGGCGCGTTCTTCGATGTGGTGACCAACTACATCAACGACCCCAAGGCCGACCCGGCCGATGCGGCGAAGAAGCTGGCGGCGGCGATCAAGGCTGCCCAGTAAGGCTGACGCGAATCCGTTGTAGGAGCGGCCTTGTGTCGCGATGGGCTGCGCAGCAGCCCCATAACCTGCGCACTCGATCTTTCAGGTAGGTATCGACCTTGAGTCCGTTGGGGCTGCTGCGCAGCCCATCGCGACACAAGGCCGCTCCTGCAGGGGAGTGCGGCGCCTTTGAGGTGAACCATGACCACAGCAACCGCCCAACTGCGGGCCTCACCCCTGGACGCGTTACAGCGCTGGCTGCCCAAGCTGGTGCTGGCGCCGAGCATGTTCATCGTTCTGGTGGGCTTCTACGGCTACATCCTCTGGACTTTCGTCCTGTCCTTCACCACCTCGACCTTCCTGCCGACCTACAAATGGGCCGGCCTGGCGCAGTACGCCCGGCTGTTCGACAACGATCGCTGGTGGGTGGCAAGCAAGAACCTGCTGCTGTTCGGCGGCCTGTTCATCGCCATCAGCCTGGTCATCGGTGTAGTGCTGGCGGTCCTGCTGGACCAGCGCATCCGTCGCGAAGGTTTCATCCGCACTATCTACCTGTACCCCATGGCGCTGTCGATGATCGTCACCGGCACCGCCTGGAAGTGGCTGCTCAACCCCGGCATGGGCCTGGACAAGCTGCTGCGTGACTGGGGCTGGGAGGGCTTTCGCCTTGACTGGCTGATCGATCCAGACCGGGTGGTGTACTGCCTGGTGATCGCCGCCGTGTGGCAGGCCTCGGGCTTCATCATGGCGATGTTCCTTGCCGGCCTGCGTGGCGTCGACCCGTCGATCATCCGTGCCGCTCAGATCGACGGTGCCAGCCTGCCGCGAATCTACTGGCGCGTGGTGCTGCCCAGCCTGCGCCCGGTGTTCTTCAGTTCGCTGATGATCCTCGCGCACATTGCCATCAAGAGCTTCGACCTGGTGGCGGCCATGACTGCCGGTGGCCCAGGCTACTCGTCCGACCTGCCCGCGATGTTCATGTATTCATTCACCTTCAGCCGCGGCCAGATGGGCATGGGCTCGGCCAGCGCCATCCTGATGCTCGGGGCGATCCTGGCGATCCTCGTGCCTTACCTGTACTCGGAGTTGCGGAGCAAACGCCATGCATAGCCCTCTCGACAAAGCAGTGCCGAGCCCGAGCCGCATCGCCATCCACGCGGTGCTGTTACTGGCGGTGCTGCTGTACCTGGTGCCGCTGGTGGTGATGCTGCTGACCAGCTTCAAGACCCCGGAAGACATCAGCACCGGCAACCTGCTGAGCTGGCCGGCGGTAATTACCGGCATCGGTTGGGTCAAGGCCTGGGGCACGGTCAGCGGTTACTTCTGGAACTCGATCATGATCACCGTGCCAGCGGTGCTCATCTCCACCGCCATCGGCGCGCTGAACGGCTATGTGCTGTCGATGTGGCGCTTCCGCGGTTCGCAGCTGTTCTTCGGCCTGCTGCTGTTCGGCTGCTTCCTGCCGTTCCAGACCGTACTGCTGCCGGCCTCGTTCACCCTCGGCAAGCTTGGCCTGGCCAGCACCACCACCGGCCTGGTACTGGTGCACGTGGTCTACGGCCTGGCCTTCACAACGCTGTTCTTCCGCAACTTCTACGTGAGCATCCCCGATGCGCTGGTCAAGGCTGCGCGCCTGGACGGTGCCGGGTTCTTCACCATTTTCCGCCGCATCATCCTGCCGATGTCCACGCCAATCATCATGGTCTGCCTGATCTGGCAGTTCACCCAGATATGGAACGACTTTCTGTTCGGCGTGGTGTTCTCCAGCGGCGATTCGCAACCGATTACCGTGGCCCTGAACAACCTGGTCAACACCAGCACAGGGGCCAAGGAATACAACGTCGACATGGCAGCGGCGATGATCGCCGGCCTGCCAACCCTGCTGGTCTACGTGGTGGCAGGCAAATATTTCGTCCGCGGGCTGACTGCTGGCGCGGTAAAGGGGTAAGTCATGGCAACGCTCGAACTTCGCAATGTGAACAAGACCTACGGCAGCGGCTTGCCGGACACCCTCAAGGACATCCAGCTGTCGATCAAGGATGGCGAGTTCCTGATCCTGGTCGGCCCGTCGGGCTGCGGCAAATCGACCTTGATGAACTGCATCGCCGGGCTGGAGCAGATCACCGGCGGTGCGATTCTCATCGACCAGCAGGACGTCAGCGGCATGAGCCCCAAGGACCGCGACATCGCCATGGTGTTCCAGTCTTACGCGCTGTACCCGACCATGAGCGTGCGCGAGAACATCGAGTTCGGCCTGAAGATCCGCAAGCTGCCCCAGGCCGCCATCGACGAAGAAGTGGCGAGGGTGGCCAAGCTGTTGCAGATCGAGCACTTGCTGGCGCGCAAGCCGGCGCAGCTGTCCGGTGGCCAGCAGCAGCGCGTGGCCATGGGCCGGGCGCTGGCGCGGCGGCCGAAGATCTACCTGTTCGATGAACCGCTGTCCAACCTCGATGCCAAGCTGCGCGTCGAGATGCGTACCGAAATGAAATTGATGCACCAGCGCCTCAAGACCACCACCGTGTACGTCACCCATGACCAGATCGAGGCCATGACCCTGGGCGACAAGGTGGCGGTGATGAAGGACGGCATCATCCAGCAGTTCGGCACCCCGCAGCAGATCTACAACGATCCGGCCAACCAGTTCGTCGCCAGCTTCATCGGTTCGCCACCGATGAACTTCATCCCGGTGCGCCTCACTCAACAGGACGGGCGCCTGCTGGCCTTGCTCGACAGCGGCCAGGCGCGTTGCGAACTGCCTCTGGGGGTAGCCGCTGACGAGCTGGATGGCCGCGAGATTATCCTGGGCATCCGCCCCGAGCAGATTGCCCTGGGTGCAGCCGAGGGCAATGGCCTGCCCGGCATTCGCGCCGAGGTGCAGGTGACCGAGCCCACCGGGCCGGACCTGCTGGTGTTCGTCACCCTGAACCAGACCAAGGTCTGCTGCCGCCTGGCGCCGGATGTGGCGTGCCGGGTCGGCGACAGCCTGAACCTGCAATTCGACCCGGCCCGGGTGCTGCTGTTCGACGCTGCCAGCGGCGAGCGCCTGCACCTGGCCACTACTGCCACGGCCATGAAGGACAATGTGGCGCATTTCAAAGGCCGATAACTCGTCTACACCGTCAAATAAGAACAAGAGGACGCAAAGGGATGGAACAGCGCAAACGCATCAGGACATTAGGTTCGCTCGCCTTGCTCGCACCGCTGGCGATGGCCGCTGGCAGCGGCGCGCAGGCTGCCGAGGCTTTTTCCAGCGAATCGAAGTGGATGACCGGCGACTGGGGCGGCACCCGCACCGAGCTGCTGGAAAAGGGCTATGACTTCACCCTTGATTATGTCGGTGAGGCGGCTGGCAACCTGCACGGCGGCTACAACGACGACAAGACCGCGCGCTATAGCGACCAGTTTGCCATCGGTGCGCACCTGGACCTGCAGAAAATCTTCGGCTGGCACGACGCCGAGTTCAAGCTGGCGATCACCGAGCGCAGCGGCCGCAACCTGTCCAACGACCGTATCAGCGATCCGCGCGCCGGGCAGTTCAGCTCGGTGCAGGAAGTGTGGGGCCGTGGCCAGACCTGGCGGCTGACCCAGATGTGGGTCAAGCAGAAGTACTTCGACGGCGCACTGGACGTCAAATTTGGCCGCTTCGGCGAGGGCGAGGACTTCAACAGCTTCCCCTGCGACTTCCAGAACCTGGCTTTCTGCGGCTCGCAGGTGGGCAACTGGGTCGGCGGCATCTGGTACAACTGGCCGGTCAGCCAGTGGGCGCTGCGGGTGAAATACAACATCACCCCGGAATTCTTCGTCCAGGTCGGCGCCTTCGAGCAGAACCCTTCCAACCTGGAAACCGGAAACGGCTTCAAGCTCAGCGGCAGCGGTACGAAGGGTGCGATCCTGCCGGTGGAAGCGGTGTGGTCACCCAAGGTCAACGGCCTGCCGGGCGAGTACCGCCTGGGTTACTACTACAGCACGGCCAAGGCCGACGATGTGTTCGATGACGTCAACGGCAACCCGCAGGCGCTGACGGGCGAAGCCTTCAAGTCGCACTCAAGCAAGCATGGCTGGTGGGTGGTGGCGCAGCAGCAGGTCACCGCCCATGGCGGCGACGTGAACCGTGGCCTGAGCCTGTTCGCCAACTTCACCGTGCACGACCAGGCCACCAACGTGGTCGACAACTACCAGCAGCTGGGGTTGGTCTACAAAGGCGCCTTCGACGCCCGGCCCAAGGACGACATCGGCTTCGGCGTGGCGCGCATTCATGTGAACGACGACGTGAAGAAACGCGCCGAACTGCTCAACGCCCAGAGCGGCATCAGCGATTACGACAACCCAGGCTTCGTGCCGCTGCAGCGTACCGAGTACAACGCCGAGCTCTACTACGGCTTCCACGTCACCAACTGGCTGACCGTGCGGCCCAACCTGCAGTACATCAAGAGCCCCGGCGGGGTCGATGAGGTGGACAACGCGCTGGTCGCGGGATTGAAGATTCAGTCGTCATTCTGAGAGCAATTGTTGTAAATTTACGCCAATCCACTTCGGTACCCGGCACCCACTGGCCTCCAGTGGTTGTCGGGGATAGGCCGAGACAGCGCTATCTCAAACAACAAGAGCTCTGAACCATGCCCGAACATCCGCTCCATCGCTTCTTTACCTCGCAGCGGCCCCGGCCGACATTCGAGTGGGAGCGTTACCAGCAGCGCGATGTGCTGATCATCGACCATCCCCGTTGCCAGGCGGTGTTCAGCCGCCAGGGTGCGCAACTGCTGCATTTTCAACCAGCGGGTGAACGGCCCTGGCTGTGGTGCGCCGAGCAGTGGCCCCAGGTGGGGGCGATCCGCGGTGGTGTGCCGGTGTGCTGGCCATGGTATGGCCGCCACCCCAGCGAGGACTTGTGGCCGGCCCATGGCTGGGCGCGGCTGCTCGACTGGAAGCTGGTGGACAGCCGCGAGGACGAGGAGGGGGTAACCCTGAAATGGCGGCTGGACCTGTGCGACTGGCAGGTCGACCTGCATGCCCGGCTGGGTAGCCGCATGGAGCTGAGCCTTAGCACCGAGCACCAGGACAGCGAACCCTGCCAGCTGAGCCATGCCCTGCTGGCCTACTGGCGCATCAGTGACGTGTCCGAGATAGCGCTGTCCGGGCTCGAGGATATCGAAGGCTACGACCGCCTGAACCGCCAGGCCTGCCGTGAAGATGGCGCGCTGAAACTCAAGGGCGGCTGCCAGAAGGTCTACCCCGGCACGCCGCGGGTGCAATTGCAGGACCCGGCCTGGCAGCGCGAACTTTGCATCGATACCGGTGACAGCGACGACACGGTGGTCTGGCACCCAGGCAATCGCCCGTTGATGGGCGTGACCGGGCGCGAATGCCAGCGCTTCATCTGTGTCGAGGCCGCCAGCGGCAGTGGCGAGGGCTTGAGCCTGGCGCCGGGGCAGCGTGCCCACCTGCGCCTGCAGGCGCACCGGCTCAGTTGAGCTCGTCGTCCTCGATCGGATAGCGGCTGGCGTTGAGGCTTTCCTTGATCTTGCGCAGGTGCGGCTGGAAATCCACGCCGCGCCGCAGGGTCATGCCGGTAGCCAGCACATCGAGCACGGTCAGCTGGATGATCCGTGAGGTCATCGGCATGTAGATGTCGGTGTCTTCCGGCAGCGGAATGTGCAGGCTGAGGCTGCAGGCATTGGCTAGTGGCGAACCGGCAGCGGTCAGGCCCAGCACCGAGGCGCCGTTTTCCCGGGCCAGGCGGGCCACCTCGACCAGTTCGCGGGTGCGTCCGGTGTAGGAAATGATCACGAACAGGTCGCCGGTGTGCGCCACCGAGGCCAGCATGCGCTGCATCAGCACGTCGGCGTGGGCCGACACTGCCAGGTTGAAGCGGAAGAACTTGTGCTGGGCGTCCAGCGCCACCGGGGCCGAGGCGCCCAGGCCGAAGAAGTGGATCTGCCGGGCCTGGATCATCATGTCCACGGCACGGCTGACCTGCTGCGGGTCGAGCTGCTGGCAGGCGCTGTCGAGCGAGGCGATGGCACTGGCGAAGATCTTCTGGGTGTAGGCGGCCGGGTCATCGTCAGCCTCCACCGCGCGGCTGACGTAGGCGGCGCCGCTGGCCAAGCTCTGCGCCAGCTGCAGCTTGAGCTCGGGGTAGCCGCTGACGCCGAACGAGCGGCAGAAGCGGTTGACGGTAGGTTCGCTGACCTTGGCCGCCTGAGCCAGCGCAGCGATGCTGAAACGGGTTGCTTGTTGCGGGTTGAGCAGGATGACTTCGGCGACTTTGCGTTCGGCCTTGTTCAGCTCGTCGAGGCGGCCCTGGATTTGTTCCAGGAGGTTTCGCACGCGGTCCATGGGTGTGTCCTTGGGTCGGGAAGACAGCCGGCTGTGGGAGCAGCAGGCTTTTTGCACGGTCGTCTATCGTACTGTCGGCGCGGTTGACGTACCACTTGTCTGTAACACTTGCGTGTAATGTTGTGGTTTTTACTACATTATCCCTTGAAAACCGTATGTGAAAGCGGTATTCCTAGACCAACTTTAGGAAAGAACCAACATCATGGCTGCGATCAGTGTCGAACCTTGCACCTTTGCCCTGTTTGGCGCCCTCGGCGACCTGGCATTGCGCAAGCTGTTTCCTGCGCTCTACCAGCTCGACCGGGCCAACCTGTTGCACCCGGAAACCCGCCTGCTGGCGCTGGCCCGCGAGGCCGGTAGCGCGCAGGGCCACCTGGACAGCATCGAAGCGCACCTGCGCCGGCATGTACCCGAGGCCGATATCGAGCCCGCCGCGCTGGGCCGCTTCCTCGCCAGGCTGAGTTACCAGCACCTGGACTTTCTCCAGCCCGAGGGCTACCAGGCCTTGGCTGAGCAATTGCCGGCCGAGCTGCCGCTGATCGCCTACTTCGCCACCGCTGCGGCGGTGTATGGAGCCATCTGCGAAAACCTCGACAAGGTCGGGCTGGCCGCACGCACCCGAGTGGTGCTGGAGAAGCCCATTGGCCACGACCTGGAGTCGTCGCGCCGGGTCAACGATGCCGTGGCGCGGTTCTTCCCTGAGAGCCGGGTCTATCGCATCGACCACTATCTGGGCAAGGAAACGGTGCAGAACCTGATCGCCCTGCGTTTCGCCAACAGCCTGTTCGAAACCCAGTGGAACCAGAATTCCATCTCCCATGTGGAGATCACGGTCGCCGAGAAGGTTGGTATCGAAGGCCGCTGGGGCTACTTCGACAAGGCCGGCCAGCTGCGCGACATGATCCAGAACCACCTGCTGCAGTTGCTGTGCCTGATCGCCATGGACCCGCCCAGCGAACTGTCGGCCGATGCCATCCGTGACGAGAAGGTCAAGGTACTCAAGGCCCTGGCACCGATCACGGGCGAAGGGCTGAGCACCCGTGTGGTGCGCGGCCAGTACATCGCCGGCTACAGCGATGGCAAGCCGGTGCCTGGTTACCTGGAGGAAGACAACGCCAACGCCCAGAGCGACACCGAAACCTTCGTCGCCCTGCGTGCCGACATCCGCAACTGGCGCTGGTCGGGGGTGCCGTTCTACCTGCGTACCGGCAAGCGCATGCCGCAAAAGCTGTCGCAGATCGTCATCCACTTCAAGGAAACACCGCACTACATCTTCGCCCCGGAACAGCGTTTGCAGATCGGTAACAAGCTGATCATCCGCCTGCAACCGGACGAAGGCATCTCTTTGCGGGTAATGACCAAGGAGCAGGGCCTGGACAAAGGCATGCAACTGCGCAGCGGCCCGTTGCAGCTGAATTTCTCCGATACCTGGCGCAGTGCAAGGATTCCGGATGCCTACGAGCGGCTGTTGCTCGAAGTGATGCGCGGTAACCAGAACCTGTTCGTGCGCAAGGACGAAATCGAGTATGCCTGGAAGTGGTGCGACCAGCTGATCGCCGGCTGGCGTAACGCGGGCGATGCGCCCAAGCCATACGCGGCAGGCTCCTGGGGGCCGATGAGCTCGATTGCACTGATCACACGCGATGGGAGGGCGTGGTATGGGGATATCTGAACTGAAACTGCCAGCGGCTGTGAAGGTACACGAGCTGGCGGATGCCAAGGCTCTGGCCGCAACCCAGGCCCATGACGTGGCCGAGCGCCTGCGCGCGGCCATTGCTGCCAAGGGCCAGGCCTGCGTGGTGCTGTCCGGCGGCCGCAGCCCGGTGCCGTTCCTCGAGAAGCTGGCCAGCGAAAACCTCGACTGGGCCAAGGTCACCGTCAGCCTGGCCGACGAGCGCTGGGTGCCGGTGGAGCACGCCGACAGCAACGCCGGCCTGCTGGCCCGCCACTTGTTCAAGGGCGCGGCGGCCAAGGCCCGCTTCGTTGGCCTTTACCAGCAGGCAGAGAACCTTGATGCCGCCGCGGGCAGGGCCGATGAGGTCCTGGCCGAGCTGCCGCCGATCGACGTGCTGGTGCTGGGCATGGGGGATGATGGCCATACCGCTTCGCTTTTCCCCGCCAGCCCCAACCTGGAGGCCGGCCTCGACCTGGCCAACCCTTGCCGCTGCCTGCCCTTGCTGGCACCGAGCGTACCGCACCAGCGCCTGTCGATGACCCGTTCGCTGCTGGCCAGCTCCGCCTTTACCGCGCTGTCCATACAAGGGCAGGGCAAACTCGCTACCCTGCGCGCCGCGCTGGCTGGCAACGACCTTACCGAAATGCCGATTCGCGCTTTTCTTCACGACCCCCTGGACATCTACTGGTGCCCATGAGCCAAGGATCCACAGTCATGACCACCCTCGAACGCCCACAGCCCAAGCTCTCGATGGCCGACAAAGCCGCACGGATCGACGCCATTTGCGAAAAGGCGCGCATTCTGCCGGTGATCACCATCGCCCGTGAGGAAGATATCCTGCCCCTGGCCGATGCCCTGGCCGCCGGCGGTATCCGTACCCTGGAAGTGACCTTGCGCTCGCAATATGGCCTGAAGGCCATTCAGGTGTTGCGCGAGCAGCGCCCGGAGCTTTGTGTCGGTGCCGGCACCGTGCTCGATCGCGGCATGTTCGCCGCCGTTGAAGCTGCGGGTGCGCAATTCGTCGTTACGCCAGGCATTACCCAGGACATTCTCGAAGCTGGTGTGGACAGCGAGATCCCGCTGCTGCCAGGCATCAGCACGCCGTCAGAAATCATGATGGGCTACGCCCTGGGCTACCGCCGCTTCAAGCTGTTCCCGGCGGAGATCAGCGGTGGCGTGGCGGCGATCAAGGCCTTTGGCGGCCCGTTCGGCGATATTCGTTTCTGCCCAACGGGCGGTGTGAACCCGGCCAACGTGCGCAACTACATGTCGCTGCCCAATGTCATGTGCGTGGGTGGCACCTGGATGCTCGACAGCAGCTGGATCAAGAACGGCGACTGGGCGCGGATCGAAGCGTGCAGTGCGGAAGCGATGGCACTGCTGGACGCCAACTGAATTTGTTGTGTGCTTTACGGCTTGTGGGGCGCTTGGTCGGCGCCCCTTTTTTTGCCTGGAGATCTTGCAGCGCCTGTACCGGCCCTTTCGCGGGTGAACCCGCTCCCACAGGTACTGTACAGATGCTGAGTGCAGCGCGATCCCTGTGGGAGCGGGTTCACCCGCGAAGAGGCCGGCACAGGCCAACAAAAAAGCCCGCATCAAACGATGCGGGCTTTCTCATTCATTGCGGTACGGCTCAGGCCGCCTTGGCTTCCTGCAGGCTCAGCGAGCGGTTCAGCGCACTGAACAGTGCCTTGAAGCTGGCCGTGGTGATGTTTTCATCGATACCCACGCCATGTACCGGGCGGCCGCCGGCCACGCGCAGTTCGATGTAGGCCGCAGCCTTGGCATTGGTACCGGCGCCAATGGCATGCTCGTTGTAGTCCATGATCTCCACGGCAATCGGCAGGCCGGCCACCAGCGCTTCCAGAGCGCCGTTGCCTTTGCCGCGCCAGTGCAGGGTGGTTTCGCCTTCACCGGCGACTTCCACTTCCACGGCGCTGTGGCCGTTCTCTTCCTGCAGGCGGTGGCTGACCAGCGCGTACGGGGCGTTGGCCTGGAGGTATTCCTTGTGCAGCAGGCTGTAGATCTGCTGGGCGGTCATTTCCAGGCCCAGGCGGTCGGTTTCACCCTGTACTACCTGGCTGAACTCGATCTGCATGCGGCGCGGCAGGCTGATGCCGTATTCCTGCTCGAGCAGGTAGGTGATGCCGCCTTTGCCCGACTGGCTGTTGACGCGGATTACCGCCTCGTAGCTGCGGCCGATGTCGGCCGGGTCGATCGGCAAGTAAGGCACTTCCCACAGCTCGCCTTCCTGCTGCTTGGCGAAGCCCTTGCGGATGGCGTCCTGGTGCGAGCCCGAGAACGCGGTGTGGACCAGGTCGCCCACGTATGGGTGACGTGGATGCACTGGCAGCTGGTTGCACTCTTCGACCACCTTGCGCACACCATCGATGTCGGAGAAGTCCAGCAGCGGGTCGATGCCCTGGGTGTAGAGGTTCAGCGCCAGGGTCACCAGGTCGACGTTACCGGTACGCTCGCCGTTGCCGAACAGGCAGCCTTCAGCGCGATCGGCGCCGGCCATCAGGCCCAGTTCGGTGGCGGCAATGCCGGTGCCGCGGTCGTTGTGGCAGTGCAGGCTGATGATCACGCTGTCGCGACGGCTGACATTACGGCAGAACCACTCGATCTGGTCGGCGTAGATGTTCGGGGTGGACACTTCCACTGTGGCCGGCAGGTTGAGGATGATCTTGTGCTCGGGGGTCGGGTTCCACACCTCGATGACCGCGTCGCAGACTTCCTTGGCGAATTCCAGCTCGGTGGCGCTGAAGGTTTCCGGCGAGTACTGGAAGGTCCACTGGGTTTCCGGCTGCTGGGCGGCGTACTTGACGAACAGCTTGGCCGCGTTCACCGCGATGTCCTTGACGCCTTGCTTGTCCTGGTTGAAGACGATGCGGCGGAACGACGGGCTGGTGGCGTTATACAGGTGGACGATGGCCTTCTTCGCCCCGCGCAGCGACTCGAAGGTGCGGGCGATGAGGTCTTCACGGGCCTGGGTGAGCACCTGGATGGTGGTGTCATCCGGGATGTGGCCGTCTTCGATCAGCATGCGCACGAAGTCGAAATCGGTCTGCGAAGCGGACGGGAACGAGGCTTCGATTTCCTTC
This sequence comes from Pseudomonas sp. B10(2017), assembly GCF_002113295.1. NCBI lineage: Bacteria > Pseudomonadati > Pseudomonadota > Gammaproteobacteria > Pseudomonadales > Pseudomonadaceae > Pseudomonas > Pseudomonas sp. B10(2017). The sequence goes on along the minus strand of NZ_NEJU01000006.1, from coordinate 48,112 downwards.
ACGCCAACCTGCACCAGGGTCTTCCAGAAGCGCAGTTTCTTCTCCGAATCCATCGGCTCGATCAGCGACTGGTTGCCATCACGCAGGTCGGAGCTGCACCAGATTGGCGCGGCGGTGATGGTCTTCGACGGCCAGGTACGGTCAGGCAGGTCGATGGTCGGGAAAGCGCGGTATTTCTTCGAAGGGTCTTTGAGCATGGTCATGGAAGCAATCCTTTTGTGTGCGGCCGAGATCGGGCCTGCCGAGCGATAACGAGATGAAAGGCGAGGCGACGCGATTCAGCCTGGTAGTCGGGCGCTGACCAGGCAGAGGCTGCGATGTTGTCGGAGCAGGATGAGGGTGCTGAAGGTTTTCATGCCTTCAACCCTAACCAGTGAGGTGGGGGATGGCAAGCGCTCAGGAAAAATTGAGAGGAATGCTTAAAAAAAGCTGAAAGGCGAGATTTTATCGCTGTAATTGTCAGAGTGCTTCTCTATTTTTGCGCAGTATTTTTCGATGGCGCAACACCTTGGAAGCGAGTTGACCTGCTCTGGCCTTATCGCCGGCAAGCCAGCTCCCACAGGATTACCACAGGACTCGAATCCTGCGCGGGATCTGTGGGAGCTGGCTTGCCGGCGATGCAGGCGCCGCAATCTCAGGGCTGGAACGCGCCAATGAAAATCGCCGGATCCACCCGTGCATCATTCAGGCTGACGTTCCAATGCATGTGCGGCCCTGTAGCCCGCCCGGTCGAGCCCACACGGCCTACCACCTCGCCCCGGCGCAACTGCTGCCCCACCTGCACATCGATCTTCGACATATGGCAGAACATGCTGATAAAGCCCTGCCCGTGGTCGACGAAAACCGTACGGCCATTGAAGAAGTAATCACCCACTAGAATCACCTTGCCATTGGCCGGGGTCTTGATCGGCGTGCCGGCCGGCACCGCGAAGTCCAGCCCCGCATGTGGGTTGCGTTCTTCACCGTTGAAGAAACGGCGCACGCCGAACTTGCTCGAGAGCGGGCCACTGACCGGCTTGTCGAGGATCAGGTTGCTCGGCAGGGTCGGGCTGAAGCTGCGGTATGCCTTGATCTGCTCGGCCAGCTCACGGTCGATGCGCTTGAGGTCGGCCGGGTTCGGGTTGACCTGGCGGGTGTTCTTCAGGGTGATGCGCTGTTCGGGATACTTCTTGCTGCCGACCGTGAAGGGCAGGGTACGGCCGCCCTGGCTAAGCACCGCGGTGCCGGGCTTCTGGGTCAGCGGGATGCCAACGATGGCCAGCCAGTTGTCCTGCTCTTTCACCACCAGCACCGGCTTGCCGTCGAAGCGAGCGCTGGGTGCACTGGCGGCGGGGCCGAGGTCGACCACTGCCACGCCGCCGGGTACCGGCTTGTTCAGCGTGCGGGTGATGTAGCTGGCCTGGGCGCCGCCGGCCAGCAGCAGGAGGGAAAGGGCAAGCAGGGGCGCGAGCAGGCGGGGCATGTGTCAGTCCAGAAGTGAGAGAGTGACCGGGGTCAGGTGGTTGTCTTCGACTCGCACCAACAGCTCGCCTTCGTTCAGGCGGGCGGTCAGGCGCTGGCCATTGCGGGTCTGTTCGGCGCTGCGGATGGCCTGGCCCTGTTCGTCTAGCAGGATACTGTAGCCGCGGGCGAGGGTGGCCAGCGGGCTGACCACCTGCAGCGTCTGCAACTGGGCCTGGAAGCGCTGGCGGCGGTCCTTGAGCACCTCGCGCATGGCCCGTGGCAGGCGCTCGGCCAGGCTGTCCAGGCGTTGCCCCAGCAGTTTCAGGGTGCGCCCCGGGTGTTGCGCGGCGAGGCGGGTGTCCAGGCGTGCCAGGCGCTCGTGTCGCTGGTTGAGGTTGAGCATGAATGCACGGCGCAGGCGCATGTCCAGGTCGTCCAGGCGCTGGGCCTGTTGGCGCAGGCGCTCGCCCGGATGGCGCAGGCGCCGGGTCAGCGACTCCAGGCGCAGGCGGTCGTGGGTCAGGCGGTTCTGCATGCGCAACAGCAGGCGCCGTTGCAGGCCATCCAGGCGTTGCTGCAGGCCACTGTTGTCGGGGGCCAGCAGCTCGGCAGCGGCAGAGGGTGTGGGCGCGCGCACGTCGGCGACAAAGTCGCTGATCGAGACATCGGTCTCATGGCCCACGGCGCTGACAATCGGCGTGGCACAGGCGGCCACGGCCCGCGCCACGGCTTCTTCGTTGAAGCACCACAGGTCTTCCAGCGAGCCGCCGCCCCGGGCCAGGATCAGCGCATCGAACCCGAGGCTGTCGGCCAGGCGGATGGCGCGCACGATCTGTGCAATGGCTTCTCGGCCCTGCACTGCGGTGGGGATAAGGTTCAGTTCCACCTGCGGGGCACGGCGACCGAACACACTGATGATGTCGCGGATCACTGCACCGGTGGGCGACGTAATGATGCCGATGCGCTGCGGGTGGGCTGGCAGCGGCTGCTTGCGTTCGGCGCTGAACAGCCCCTCGGCACCGAGCTTTTCCTTCAGTGCTTCGAATGCCAGGCGCAAGGCGCCATCACCAGCCGGTTCGACGGTGTCGAGAATCAGCTGGTAGTCGCCACGCCCTTCGAACAGCGAAACCTTGCCGCGTACCCGCACCGCCAGGCCGTCGCGCAGTGCCTGGCGCACCCGCGTGGCGTTTTGCCGGAACAACGCGCAACGTACCTGTGCGCCGCTGTCCTTGAGGGTGAAGTACATGTGGCCGGACGCAGGGCGGGCGAGGTTGGAAATCTCGCCTTCCACCCACACGCTGCGGAACACGTCTTCCAGCAGCACGCGGGCGCGGCCGTTGAGTTGGCTGACGGTAAGAACCTCGCGGTCCAGGCCGAGTCGTTCGAAAGGGTCTCTGATCATGGCGGGCATCATAAAGGACATCGGCCCCGGTTGTCTGTCCCGGCCCTATTCGCCGGCTTGCCGGCGATGGGGCCTTTCAGGCCTGCATCGACGTCACGAACTGGCGCACCATCGAACCTGCATCCCGCCTGCAGGCCATCGCCACAGTACTCTCACACCCTCCCTCCAGCGCCACGAAGCTGACTGAGGCTGGCGCAATCTCACGCATGCATTCCGGCAGCAATGCCACCCCAAACCCTGCCTGAATCAACTGCAACTGGGTGGTCTTGCGCGACAGAACCTGCGCCGCACGCGGGAAAAAGCCCGCCTCCATGCACATCGAGGCCGACAGATAGCTCAGCCCGCCACGGTCCCTGTGCGGAATGGAAATGAAGCGCTCTTCCCGCAGTTGTTCCAGTTTCACCTGTGGCGCGCGGGCCAAGGGATGCCCGGCGGCGACCGCCAGCAGCAGGGCTTCACTGAACACTTCATGCAGCACCACACCTTCATGCTGGCGCAGCACCGGCAAGCGCAGCAGGCCGATATCCAACCGCCCGGCAGCGATATCCTCCAGCTGCGCCTCCGACGACTGCTGGGCAATTTCCAGCGAAACCCCTGGGTTGTCGCGCAAGTAGCCGCCCAGGCGAGCCAGCAACGGGCCGGTCAGCGGTACGGTACTGGAGTGGTTCAGGCGCAGGCTGCCCTGCAGCCCTTCGCCAATGTCGCGGGTAACCCTCTCGGCCTGCGCCAGGTCGGCCAGCAAGCGCCGCGCCCGTTCCAGAAAGGCCTGGCCAGCCAATGTCAGGCGCGGCAGGCGCGCGGTGCGTTCGAACAGCGGCGTGCCCAATTGCTGCTCCAGTTCCTTGATCTGCCGGCTCAGCGCCGACTGGGCGATGTACAGCCGCTCGGCGGCAGCGCTGAAGCTGCCGCATTCGGCGATTTCCACGAAGTAACGCAATTGGCGGATCGACGTCATGTCATGCCTTTTCGAGATGAGTGTGGCAATAAACGCATATTAGTCGGCATGGCTCATGGCTGGCTAACCTTTGCCTGTCTTCCCAGGAACTGCTGCCATGCTCGTCCAACTGTCGTTTTCCGGCCTTGACTGGCTGCCCATCCTGCTTGGTGTCGGCGCTGCCTACATCGTCTTTGGCATCGCCGGTTTCGGCACCGCGCTGGTGGCCGGGCCAGTGCTGATCCACTTCATGCCGCTGTCGCGGATCATTCCGCTGCTGGTGCTGCTGGACTTCGTCGCCGCCTTCGGCAACCTGCTGCCCTCGCGCCGGGATGTCGTGCGCGGCGAGTTGCTGCGGCTGCTGCCGTTCATGGCCATTGGCTGCACGCTGGGTGTGGTATTCCTGCTACAGCTGAAGTCCGACCTGCTGCTGCTGATGATGGGCCTGTTCGTCACAGCCTATGCTCTGTACGGGCTGGCGGTGAAGGTGCGACCGGCCAGTCTGTCGGGGTTCTGGGCAATGCCGATGGGCACGGCAGGCGGGCTGTTTGGCGCCTTGTTCGGTAGCGGCGGCTTCCTTTATGCCCTGTACCTGAGCGCGCGGCTGGGGGTGAAGGAACAGGTGCGCGCTACCCAGAGCGCGCTGATTAGTTGCAGCACGGTGGTGCGTCTGACACTGTTCCTGATCGCAGGCGTCTATGCCGACCAGAACCTGCTGCTGCTCGCCGCCTGCCTGTTGCCGGTGATGCTCGTCGGCCTGTGGATAGGGCGCAGGCTGACCCACCGGCTGTCCCGCGAAGCCTTCGTGCGTCTGGTCACCTGGCTGGTGCTGGCCAGCGGCCTGGCGCTGATCGGTCGCTACCTGAGCGCCTGAGCAGGCGGTAGAATTGCGCCATTACCGCAGTTTTTTCAGGCTTGTCCCGTTCATGAACACCCAGAGCATCATCGTTCCCAAGCTGTCTACCGTCCCGGTGCACGAAGCCCGTGCCCGCGCCATCCTGCGCTGGCTGGTGCGCGAGAAAGTCGTCGAGGAACAGTTGACCACCTGTGGCCGCACCGGCAACCGCATGGGCCATGCGCTGGCCGAAGGTGCCCGCAAAGTGGCCCTGTATCCGGAGAAACTGCCTTTCGGCGAACAGGTCAACGGCCTGGAGGTGATGCTCAAGCGCTGCATCTATACCCCTACCGAAGGTTTCCTCGAAGAGGCCGGTTGCCCCGAATGCCGGCGCGAGGTGGGTGAGCCGCTGTTCGAAAGCCTGGAAGAATGGATGCCGGCGGTGAGCGACAACTTCACCTGCCCGTTGTGCGGCTTCGAAGACGACATCAATGGCTTCATTTACCTGCAGCCATGTGCCTTTTCCAACCTGGGGTTCATCTTCAACAACTGGGGCGAGGCCGGGTTCACCCAGGCCTTTCTCGACAGCTTCGCCGATTGGCTCGACCAGCCGGTGACCGTGGTACAGGTGAAACTGCCACAAGGCTGACCGAAGGCCCTTATTTTGCATTGAGCGGCGCGCCGTGCATGAGTATAATGGCGCGCTTCCATTTTTCCCGCCCGGGAGCCCCCGCGATGCTGCGTATCAGCCAAGAAGCCCTGACCTTCGACGATATCCTCCTTGTACCTGGCTATTCCGAGGTACTGCCCAATGAAGTCAGTCTCAAGACCCGTTTGACCCGCGGCATCGAGCTGAACATTCCGCTGGTTTCCGCCGCCATGGATACCGTGACCGAAGCGCGCCTGGCCATTGCCATGGCCCAGGAAGGCGGCATCGGCATCATCCACAAGAACATGACCATCGAACAGCAGGCCAGCGAAGTCCGCAAGGTCAAGAAGTTCGAGGCTGGCGTGGTCAAGGACCCGATCACCATCGACGCCGACGCCACCGTGCGCGACCTGTTCGACCTGACCCGCCTGAACAACATCTCCGGTGTTCCGGTGCTGGCGAACGGCGATCTGGTCGGCATCGTCACCTCCCGTGACGTGCGCTTCGAAAGCCGCCTGGACGCCAAGGTCCGCGAGGTGATGACCCCGAAAGAGCGTCTGGTCACCGTCCGCGAAGGCGCCGACAAGAACGAAGTCCGCGAGCTGCTGCACAAGCACCGCCTGGAAAAAGTCCTGATCGTCGACGACAAGTTCAACCTCAAGGGCATGATGACCGTCAAGGACATCGAAAAGGCCAAGGCCTACCCGCTGGCCAGCAAGGACGACCAAGGCCGCCTGCGCGTCGGCGCCGCGGTCGGCACCGGCAAGGACACCGGCGAGCGCGTTGCCGCCCTGGTAGCTGCTGGCGTTGACGTGGTGGTGGTCGACACCGCCCACGGTCACTCCAAAGGTGTGATCGACCGCGTTCGCTGGGTCAAGGAAACCTACCCGCAAGTGCAGGTGATCGGCGGCAACATCGCCACCGGCGCTGCCGCCAAGGCTCTGGCCGAGGCTGGCGCTGACGCGGTCAAGGTCGGTATCGGCCCAGGCTCGATCTGCACCACCCGTATCGTTGCCGGCGTCGGCGTGCCGCAAATCAGCGCCATCGCCAACGTTGCCGCTGCACTGGAAGGCACTGGCGTGCCGCTGATCGCCGACGGCGGCATCCGCTTCTCGGGTGACCTGTCCAAGGCCATCGTTGCCGGTGCTTCCTGCGTGATGATGGGTTCGATGTTCGCCGGTACCGAAGAGGCTCCGGGTGAAGTCGAACTGTTCCAGGGCCGTTCCTACAAGGCCTACCGTGGCATGGGCTCCCTGGGTGCCATGGCACAGGCGCAAGGCTCGTCCGACCGCTACTTCCAGGACTCCTCGGCCGGCGCCGAGAAGCTGGTACCGGAAGGCATCGAAGGCCGTGTTCCCTACAAGGGCGCCCTGGCCGCGATCATCCACCAGCTGATGGGCGGCCTGCGTTCGTCCATGGGCTACACCGGCAGCGCAACCATCGAAGAGATGCGCACCAAGCCGGAATTCGTGCGCATCACCGGTGCCGGCATGGCCGAGTCCCACGTGCATGACGTGCAGATCACCAAAGAAGCCCCTAACTACCGCGTAGGCTGAGGCTTCAAGCAATACAAGCATGCGGGGCTGTCATGACAGCCCCGCGTCGTTTCCGATTTCCACTGACGAGATTGAGTCATGGCCCTCGACATTCACGCTCACCGCATCCTGATCCTCGATTTCGGTTCCCAGTACACCCAGCTGATCGCCCGCCGCGTGCGCGAAATCGGCGTGTACTGCGAGCTGCACCCGTTCGACATGGACGATGAAGCGATCCGCGAATTCAACCCGCGCGGCATCATCCTCGCCGGCGGCCCCGAGTCGGTCCACGAAGCCAACAGCCCGCGCGCCCCGCAGGCAGTGTTCGACCTGAACGTACCAGTGCTGGGCATCTGCTACGGCATGCAGACCATGGCCGAGCAGATGGGCGGCAAGGTCGAAGGTTCCGACCTGCGTGAATTCGGTTATGCCCGCGTGGACGTGGTCGGCAAGAGCCGCCTGCTCGACGGCATCGAAGACCACATCGACGCCGACGGCGTGCTGGGCCTGGACGTGTGGATGAGCCACGGCGACAAGGTCACCCAGATGCCGGGCAACTTCCACGTGCTGGCCAGCACCCCGAGCTGCCCGATCGCCGGCATGTTCGACGACGCGCGCGGCTACTACGGCGTGCAGTTCCACCCGGAAGTGACCCACACCAAGCAGGGCGGTCGTATCCTGTCCCGCTTCGTGCAGGACATCTGCGGCTGTGAAGCCCTGTGGACTCCGTCCAACATCGTCGAAGACGCCATTGCCCAGGTGCGTGAGCAGGTCGGTTCGGCCAACGTTTTGCTGGGCCTGTCCGGCGGTGTCGACAGCTCCGTCGTTGCCGCACTGCTGCACCGCGCCATCGGCGACCAGCTGACCTGCGTATTCGTCGACAACGGCCTGCTGCGCCTGCACGAAGGCGACCAGGTGATGGCCATGTTCAAGGAGAACATGGGCGTCAAGGTCATCCGCGCCGACGCTGAAAAGCAGTTCCTCGACAACCTGGCCGGCGAAGCCGACCCGGAGAAGAAGCGCAAGATCATCGGCCGCACCTTCATCGACGTGTTCGATGCCGAAGCCAGCAAGCTGGAAAATATCCAGTTCCTCGCCCAAGGCACCATTTACCCGGACGTGATCGAATCGGCCGGTGCGAAAAGCGGCAAGGCCCACGTGATCAAGTCGCACCACAACGTCGGTGGCCTGCCGGAGGAAATGAACCTCAAGCTGGTCGAGCCGCTGCGTGAACTGTTCAAGGACGAAGTGCGCAAGATCGGCCTGGAGCTGGGCCTGCCGTACGACATGGTCTACCGCCACCCCTTCCCGGGCCCGGGCCTGGGCGTGCGTATCCTCGGTGAAGTGAAGAAGGAATACGCCGACATCCTGCGTCGTGCCGACCACATCTTCATCGAAGAGCTGCGCAAGGCCGACTGGTACCACAAGACCAGCCAGGCATTCGTGGTGTTCCAGCCGGTCAAGTCGGTTGGCGTTGTTGGCGACGGCCGTCGCTACGCCTGGGTCGTGGCACTGCGTGCCGTCGAGACCGTGGACTTCATGACCGCACGTTGGGCGCACCTGCCGTACGAACTGCTGGAAACCGTCAGCGGCCGTATCATCAACGAAATCGACGGTATCTCGCGCGTTACCTACGACGTGTCGAGCAAACCGCCAGCGACCATCGAGTGGGAATGATCCCGCCTCGCGGTTAATGAAACGGGCCTGCATTGCAGGCCCGTTTTTTTTGGCCAAGCCCTACTCGGCCCCGGGAGAATGCCCGAAATACGCCTTGTAGGCATGGCAGAAGTTGGCAGGGTTGGCGTAGCCAACATGGTAGGCAACCTGCGATACCTGCCATCGACGCTCCAGCAGAAGGGCGCGGGCCAGTTCCATTCTTTGTTGCCGAACGTATTGCAGGAGCGACCGGCCGTACTCGTGGCTGAATGCGCGGCGCATGGTGGTTTCGCTCACCCCCAATTGGCGAGCGAGGGCGGCAGCAGTGGGCGGGGCATTCAGGTTTTCGTCGAGCTGGCGGCGCGTTTCAACGGCCAGATCGCGGCGCCCCCGGTCCTGAATCTTCTCGACAGACCTGTGCCCGATCAGGTGGCTGGCCAGCTCCAGCACGATGGCCAGGCTCAGGCTCTCGCAATGCAGGCGCCTGAGCCCGCCGGTGTAGGGCGACAGATAGAGCTGCTGGAACAGGCGGCTCACCGCTGGGCACTGCGGCAACTGGTCGAAGCGCATGCCATCGGCGACCAGCGCCAGCAGAGGCTTCAGCTGCGCGTCGTCCCGGGCCAGCTCGTGCAGGTAATCGCCAGCAATACGTACCCCGGCCATGCGGGCGTGACTGTTGGCGGGCAATTGGTCCTGCGCTTCCAGGCTTTCACCAAGGCCCAGCATGTGCAATTGGCCTGGGGCATAACTGTTGAGCCTTCCGTCCACCGTGTGCTGCCACGCCCCGTCGAACACCTGCACGATGCACAGGCTTTGCGGCAGCACCTTGTCGATTCTCAGCGGCTCCGGAAATTGCAGGTTGCAATCGAAGTACTGCAACCCGTCGTGTACCGTCTGCGCCCGATAGTGGCCGGACGCGCTGCCCATCACCCGCGCGCTGCTCGCGTCCAGTACACCGGCCTCGGCGAGTGACCCGGGGCTATCGAATGAAAAGTCGGTGTCGAGGTAGGGGCTGATCGATCGCATGTGCGCTAGGCATCCTTGGCTGAGGGCGGCATGGCCGGAAATGGTAACGCGTGCACATTCTCAGCGACAGCCATTGTGCGCACGGTGCTGTCTGTTGTGCGAACCGGTCAGCGGGGTTGGCTAGACGGGCCAGGCTTATTTCAATGGGCGTTTGTTCCGATTCAGGATGGAAAAGACATGCTCGCTTATCGCAAATGGACTGCCCTTCTGGTGGCTGCGCTCAGCCTGTGGCTGGGCCAGGTTCACGCTGAAGAACGGCCGGAAGTGGCTGACCAGGTAGTTGCCTACATGGGGGCGCAAGGTGCCAAGGTGTGGACGCTGCGCATCGGTGAACGCGCTGCCAACGAAGCGCTGGTACAAATCGAGGGCGTCGATCACGACTGGAACATGCGCATCCAGAAAATGCAGGTGGAGAAAACCAGCAGGGATACCCGTTACTCCACCACCGTGGATGGCAAGAAATACGTTGTGCTGATCATCCAGGGCAACTGGGGCGGCGAACTGTATCTGCCGGGTGAGGCTCAGGCAATGCAGGTCGGCTATTCGGAAGGGCTGTCGCATCAGGGCAATGCCCAGGCATTCCTTACCGATTACCTGGCAGCACAGAACACGGAGGCGCAATGACCATGGGCGATTTCAACGACCCGCTGTCCGAACTGTCTGGCTCGCTCGGTCAGGACTATGAGCAAAGCCGTGCCGCCCAGCGCGACCGAGTGATCGCTGAGCTCAAGCAAGTGATCGAGCGCGTGCCCGAGCAGAGCGAGTTCACCAACTCCCGGCGTTACCGGGTCTGGGGGCCAGTATTGTTGCTGGGTTCACTGATTATCACAGCCGTGACATTCAACCCTGAACGCTTGGGGGCGGTTGCAGCCGGTGTCTTCATAACCTTGATTGCAGCGGCGGTGACCTGGCAACACCGTAATGCCGGTACCCAGGTATTCATGCGCCTGACCCGTCGGCAGTTGTTCGTCGATACGCTGGATGCACCGGTAGACCTGGCGGAAGTGGAAGACGTTTCGGTCAAGGATGAAGGGCTGGTCATGGTGCAGACGCTGGAAATGAGCAGCGAAGCCGTCCTGCCAAAGCATCATGTGGTGAAACTGCAGTTCTTCGGTAACCAGGCCATGGTGTTGAAGAAACCGCGACCGCAGATCCGCATCATGTCCGCAGGCCTGGCCAGCAACGGACGCAAGCTGGGGAACGAGGAAGTGCTCGCGCTGCTGGCAGCCTACCGCGATGCGGCACATGCGCAACGGCAACTGGATCTGTTGCAGAACGATGGATAACGGCGAACGCGAAGCCCACCTCGCGTACCTGCAGGCTCAGGCTGATGGCCCCACCGACAGCTTCGTACTGCTGGAGTATTCGCTCGGCAAGGCGCTGGCATGTGCTGTGATTGGCCTGTTGTTCGGCGCGCTGGGCATATGGCTGACCGCTCTGGCGGTGCGGTTCAGTCACAGTGCCAGCAGCGGTGTCATCTGGCTGATGTCTGGTTTCGGCCTCGGCCTGGCCGGCGTCGGGCTGGCGGGGCTGGCCTGTGCCGTCGTGCTATACCGCCGGCACGGCAAGCGGGTGCTGAGCGTGACACCAGATACCCTGTGCTTCGCCAACGCGCAGGCGCCGACCCCACTGCACGCCTTCGACGGCTTCGAGGTCGAGCAGGGTTGCTTCACTACCCGGCTGATCTTTACCGTGTCGGCGTTCAGCCATGCACCAGTGCTGGCACCGGCCTGTTTCAGGGCGCTGGCCTCACCTGACGCGGTGGTCGTCGCGGGCGGCTTGCGCGTCAGGCTTTGGTTTTGCACGCCCGTCGTGGCCGGGCGCCGCCTTGGCCTGCAGGAACTGGTGGATCTGCTTTATGCCTATGTGCAAGCGGCCCAGGCCAGGCGTACGTTGGCGCAGCTGTTTCCGGGTGTGGCGCGTCTGGGTGAAGCGGCCAGATGAGCCTGATCGTGACCATTGGCGCTCTGGGGCAATGAAGCGCTTCGGTTGGGGCCTGATCCTGCTGCTGTTGCCTCTGGTGCTGTTTGGCTGGGGTAAAGTGCAGTACTGGCGGGCTGACACTGCGCAGGATCAGGCCCGGACCATACGGCAATGGCTTGCTGCCCCCAGTGAGACGTTGCTACGGCAATTGCCGTGGGAAGCCCGCAAGGAGCTTGCCAGGCATGTCGATACGCGGCAGGCCCTGCAGCGCCAACTGGACCTGCTCGATGCGGATCGCCACTGGGTAAGCGTACGCAAGGTGATGGCCAGTGTGAGCTGCTGGCTGGCAGTGGCCGCTTTGCTGGCAGGCCTCTGGGCCTGGTTCAAGCTGAAGTTGGACGCCTGGCGGGCGTTGCGCTCTGCGGCCTACCTGTATGAACGCATGATGGCCAACTGGCAGGCCCTGGGCTGTTGCTTGAGTCTCTACATGGTCATGCTTGCCGGTTCGCTGTGCCTGTTGCTGCTCTATGAGGCCAGTTCCGGAGCAAGCCGCGCAGCGCAGGGCGGCATGACGGTGCTGGTCGTGGTGCTGCCGCTGGCCTCAGTCCTGGTTGTGTGTGTTCGCCAGGTATGGCGAATGCGTCGGCACTGGCCGCTGATGCAGTCTCCGACCGCCAGTTTTCTCGCCCGCCCGCTAGGCAGGCAGGCGACGCCAGCGGTGTGGCAGTGGATCGAGACCTTGGCAACACAACTGCACGCGCCTGTCCCGGACCATATCGTGGTCGGCCTTGACCAAGGTTTTTTCGTCACCAGCGTTCCGATCCTGCTGCAGCCCGGTGGGCAGGTCCTCAGGGGGCGCACGTTGTATCTGCCTCTACCTTGCCTGGCCGCCTTGAGCCAGGCCGAGGCGGCCTCGATCATCGGTCACGAACTGGGCCATTTCAGGCGCCGTGATACGGAGCGGGGCAGCGAAACCAGTGCGCGTTTCAGCCTGATGTGCGCGCATTATTCGGCCATGGTCGGCGACGAGGATGCTCCGCGCTGGGTGGTTCGGCCCACCTTGTGGCTGGCCGGGCAGTTCTTGCACCATTTCCAGCTTGCGGTTCATCACTGGGGGCGTGCACAGGAATTGCTGGCTGATCGGGCAGGTGCCGAGGTCGCTGGCCCGAAGCTGTTCGTACAGGCGCTGTTACGGGTGATTGCCCTGGGTCGGGTGATCGACGGCTTGTTGGTCGCACACGGTGGCAGCAACCTTTTGCAGGCGCTGGCAGCGCACCTGCAAGGCACGCCGTTGCAACTGGGCGAGGAAGTGCTGGGGCTGGCCACTACCCATCCGTTCGATACGCACCCCGACCTCGCCACGCGCCTGAGCAACCTGGACATCCTGCTCGACCCGCAATTGCTGCAGGCCGCCTTGCGCGTGCCGTCCGCTGGTGACCAGCAGTGGTTTAATGACCTTTGTCTGGCTCCAGGCAGCACTTGCGATAGCAAGGCTGCGGGCAGCATCCAAAGAGACTTCACTTAATATTTCCCATTTGCAGGTGTATCGTATTCGCCCTTCATCGCCAGCCATGCTGGCAGCTTGATTGCGCAGAACACGAGGTACCCGCACCGATGTCCTTCACCCGTCGACAAATGCTCAAGGGCCTGACCGGCCTGGTTGTGGTTGGCCTGGGCGCCGGTGGCGCGGCGCGTTACTGGCTGGGCAAGGTCGAAGACGACAATGCCGGCCACGACTACGAGCTGATCGCAGCGCCACTGGACGTCGAACTGGTGCCCGGGCACAAGACCGAGGCCTGGGCCTTTGGCCCGTCGGCACCGGGTACCGAGTTGCGCGTGCGCCAGGGTACCTGGCTGCGGGTACGTTTCATCAACCACCTTCCGGTCGAAACCACCATCCACTGGCACGGTATCCGCCTGCCGCTGGAAATGGACGGTGTGCCCTATGTATCTCAACTGCCGGTCAAGCCGGGCGAGTACTTCGACTACAAGTTCCGTGTGCCGGACGCCGGCAGCTACTGGTATCACCCGCATGTCAGCAGTTCCGAGGAGCTGGGCCGTGGCCTGGTCGGCCCGCTGATCGTCGAGGAACGCGAGCCGACCGGGTTCAAGCATGAGCGCACGCTCAGCCTGAAGAACTGGCACGTGGACGAGCAGGGCGCCTGGTTGCCGTTCAGCATCCCGCGTGAGGCGGCGCGCAACGGCACCGCCGGGCGTCTGATCACCATCAATGGCCAGGCCGATTCGGTCACCGAGCTGCCGGCCGGCCAGGTGGTGCGTGTGCGTCTGTTGAACCTCGATAACACCTGGACCTACCGCATCAATCTCAAGGGCAACTGCGAAGCAAGAATCTATGCCCTGGACGGCAACCCGGTAACCCCGCGCCCATTGGACGATGACTACTGGCTCGGTCCAGGCATGCGTATCTGCCTGGCTATCCGTATTCCCGAAGTGGGGGAGGAGATCTCCCTGCGCGACGGTTTCGTGCGCCTGGGCACCCTGCGTTCGGTGGCCAGCAGCGACGCGCCGAGCGACTGGCCGCCGGCGCTACCGCCCAACCCGATCGCCGAGCCTGACCTGGAGAATGCCGAAAAGCTCAACTTCAATTTCGAGTGGGCGGCGAAAGTCTCGGTCACTACGGACCAGGACAGGCCGTCGAGCATGTGGCAGATCAACGGCCAAGCCTGGGATATCACCGACAAGACCTGCGCCGAGCGGCCGATTGCCACGCTGAAGAAGGGCAAGAGCTACATCTTCGAGCTAAAGAACATGACCCAGTACCAGCACCCGATCCACCTGCACGGCATGAGCTTCAAGGTGATCGGTTCCAACCGCCATGACATCAAGGAGCCGTGGTTCACCGATACCTACCTGCTGGGCAAGAACGAGCGCGCCCAGGTGGCGCTGGTGGCGGATAACCCGGGCACCTGGATGTTCCACTGCCATGTCATCGACCACATGGAAACCGGCCTGATGGCCGCGATCGCGGTGGTCTGATGCGCCCGCAGATCATCGATCGCAGTCGCGATCAGGAATTCATGCGCCTGGCCCTGGCCCTGGCTGCCCAAGGCGCGGCCATGGGCGAGGTGCCGGTGGGCGCGGTACTGGTGCAGCATGGGCAGGTGATCGGGCAGGGCTTCAACCGGCCGATCATCGACAGTGACCCCAGTGCGCACGCCGAGATGGTGGCCATTCGCGCGGCGGCGAAATCCGCCAGCAACTACCGGCTACCCGGCAGCACCCTGTATGTGACCCTGGAACCGTGCAGCATGTGTGCGGGGTTGATCGTGCATTCGCGGGTGATGCGGGTGGTGTATGGCGCGCTGGAGCCCAAGGCGGGGATCGTGCAGAGCCAGGGGCAATTCTTCGGGCAGGGCTTCCTGAATCATCGGGTGATGGTGGAGGGCGGGGTGCTGGCGGAGGAGTGCGGGCAGATCCTCAGTGACTTCTTCAAGGCCCGCCGGGCCAAGTCTTGACCTGTTCCGGCCCCTTCGCGGTTTGCCCGCGAAGGGGCCGGTGCAGGCTTACATCGGCGGCGACTGCTCCGCCGGCTTGTCCTTGTTCACCCCGGGCACATGCAGGCTGCCCTCGGCCACCTGGCCTTCGAGCTGCGGCTGGGTCACCCAGGTGAGGATGTCGTAGTAGCGACGGATGTTGGCCACGAAATGCACCGGCTCGCCGCCACGTGCATAGCCGTATTTGGTCTGGCGATACCACTGCTTCTGCGAAAGCCGCGGTAGCATCTTCTTCACGTCCAGCCACTTGTTCGGGTTGAGCTTCTCGCGCTTGGCCAAAGTGCGGGCGTCCTCCAGGTGACCGGTGCCGACGTTGTAGGCGGCCAGGGCGAACCAGGTGCGGTCCGGTTCCTGGATACTGTCGTCGAGCTCTTCCTTGATCTTCATGAAGTACTTGGCGCCGCCCTGGATGCTCTGCTTCGGGTCCAGGCGGTTGGACACGCCCATGGCCTGGGCGGTGCGCTGGGTCAACATCATCAGGCCGCGCACGCCAGTCTTGGAGGTGACCTCGGGCTGCCACATCGATTCCTGGTAACCGATGGCGGCCAGCAGGCGCCAGTCCACCTGCTCGACCTTGGCGTAGCTCTTGAAGTGCTTTTCGTACTTGGGCAGGCGCTGCTGCAGGTGTTGGGCGAAGGTGTAGGCCCCCACATAGCCCAGTACGTCGACATGGCCGTAGTAGCGGTCCTTCAGGCGTTGCAGGGTGCCGTTCTTCTGTGCCTTGTCGAGGAACTCGTTGACCTCGTTGAGCAGGCTGTTGTCTTCACCGGCCGCCACCGCCCAGCGCTGGTCGCGGGTGTCGCCCAGGTCGAAGGCAACCCGCACGTTGGGGAAGTACACCTGGTTCATCGCCAGCTCGTTGGAGTCGACCAGGGTCAGGTCGATCTGGCCTTCGTCGACCATGCGCAGCAGGTCGACCACCTCGACGGCGTCGGACTCTTCGTATTCCAGGCCGGGGTACTGCTTTTTCAGCTCGGCCAACTGGTCGGCGTGGCTGCTGCCCTTGAGCACCATGATCTTCTTGCCCACCAGGCCCTTGGCATTGGTGGGGCGCGTGCGGCCGTTGCGGTAGATGACCTGTGGGGTCACTTCCAGGTAAGGGTGGGAGTACCTCACCTGGGCCTTGCGCCGTTCGCTGGTGACCAGGCCGGCCGCTGCCAGCACCGGGCCGGAGGGCTTGCCAAGGCTGTCGTATAGCTCGTCGAGGTTGTCGGCGGTCTCGATCTGCAGCTTCACTCCCAGATCTTCGGCGAAATGCTGGACCAGCTCGTACTCGAAGCCGGTTTCGCCGTTGCGGTCCTGGAAGTAGGTGGCCGGGCTGTTGCGGGTGATCACGCGCAGCACGCCATCCTCCTTCACGCGCTCGAGGGTGCTGGGTTTTTCAACGCAGGCACCGAGCAGCAGAAAGAGTCCGGTTGCGAAAAGCCATCTGGCGCAACGCTGGCGCAAAGCAGTGTGGGCGAACATAGGTTGCAGTATACGCAAAGGACTGGCCCAACCATATCTCGACAACTGTTAGCTTGTCTGGTAGCAGGTTCTGTGCTTTACCGGCCCTATCGCCGGCAAGCCGGCTCCCACAGGTACAATGCAGGCCTTGAGGGTGGTGGTATACCTGTGGGAGCCGGCTTGCCGGCGATAGGGCCGGAGCAGGCAACACAAGGCAATTTTTTTTGACCCGCAAGTCCGGTTCCGCCGCCCGGCAGCCATGGCTTAGAGCGGGTGCCGAAACCCTTCGAATTAGGCTAGAATGCACGGCCTCTAAGCACACCCCTTCCTGAGGCTGTCCCGACGATGTTGATCCTGCGCGGCGCTCCTGCCCTTTCTGCCTTTCGCCACGGTAAATTACTCGAGCAACTGAGCCAGAAAGTCCCCGCTGTTACTGGTTTGTATGCCGAATTTGCCCACTTCGCCGATGTCGACGGCGAGCTGACCGCCGACCAGCAGCAGGTGCTGGGCCGTCTGCTCAAGTACGGCCCGAGCGTGCCGGTACAGGAGCCGAGCGGCCGCCTGTTTTTGGTCGTGCCGCGCCTGGGCACCATTTCGCCGTGGGCCAGCAAGGCCAGCGACATCGCTCACAACTGCGGCCTGCAGTCGATCCAGCGCCTGGAACGCGGTATCGCCTACTACGTTGCCGGCAACCTGAGCGAAGCCGACGCCGAACTGATTGCCGCCGAGCTGCACGACCGCATGACCCAGCGCGTGCTCGGCCAGCTGGAGCAGGCCGCTGACCTGTTCAGCCATGCCCAGCCCAAGCCGATGACCTCGGTGGACATCCTTGCCGGTGGCCGTGACGCCCTGGCCAAGGCCAACATCGACCTGGGCCTGGCCCTGGCCGAAGACGAGATCGACTACCTGGTCAACGCCTTCCAGGGCCTAAAGCGCAACCCGAACGACATCGAACTGATGATGTTCGCCCAGGCCAACTCCGAGCACTGCCGCCACAAGATCTTCAACGCCAGTTGGGACATCGACGGCCAGGCTCAGGAAAAGAGCCTGTTCGGCATGATCAAGAACACCTACCAGATGCACAACGAAGGTGTGCTGTCGGCGTACAAGGACAACGCCTCGGTGATCGTCGGCAACGTTGCCGGCCGTTTCTTCCCGAACCCTGAAACCCGCCAGTACGGCGCGGTGCAGGAGCCGGTGCACATCCTGATGAAGGTCGAGACGCACAACCACCCGACCGCCATCGCCCCGTTCTCCGGCGCCTCCACCGGCTCCGGCGGCGAAATCCGCGACGAAGGCGCGACCGGCCGTGGCGCCAAGCCCAAGGCTGGCCTGACCGGCTTCACCGTGTCCAACCTGCGTATCCCTGGCTTCGAACAGCCGTGGGAGCTGGCCTACGGCAAACCTGAGCGCATCGTCGACGCCCTCGACATCATGATCGAAGGCCCTCTGGGTGGCGCTGCGTTCAACAACGAGTTCGGCCGCCCGGCCCTGACCGGCTACTTCCGTACCTTCGAGCAGGCCATCAACACCCCGCACGGTGAAGAAGTGCGCGGCTACCACAAGCCGATCATGCTGGCCGGTGGCATGGGCAACATCCGTGAAGACCACGTGCAGAAAGGCGAGATCACTGTCGGCGCCAAGCTGATCGTGCTCGGTGGCCCGGCCATGCTGATCGGCCTGGGCGGCGGCGCCGCTTCGTCGGTGGCTACCGGTGCCAGCTCGGCTGACCTGGACTTCGCCTCCGTACAGCGCGAAAACCCGGAAATGGAGCGCCGTTGCCAGGAGGTCATCGACCGCTGCTGGCAGCTGGGCGACAACAACCCGATCGCTTTCATCCATGACGTTGGCGCCGGCGGTATCTCCAACGCCTTCCCAGAGCTGGTAAACGACGGTGGCCGTGGTGGCCGCTTCGAACTGCGCAACGTGCCCAACGACGAGCCGGGCATGGCCCCGCACGAAATCTGGAGCAACGAATCGCAGGAGCGTTACGTGCTTGCGGTCAGCGCCGTCGACTTCGAGCGTTTCAAGGCAATCTGCGAGCGTGAGCGTTGCCCGTTTGCCGTAGTGGGTGAAGCGACTGAAGAAAAACACCTGACCGTAAGCGACAGCCACTTCGGCAACACGCCAGTAGACATGCCGCTCGACGTACTGCTGGGCAAGCCGCCACGCATGCACCGTTCGGTTACCCGCGAAGCCGAGCTGGGCGATGACTTCGACCCAAGCACGCTGGACCTGGACAACGCCGTTCAGCGCGTCCTCAGCCACCCGGCCGTGGCCAGCAAGAGCTTCCTGATCACCATCGGCGACCGCACCATCACCGGCCTGGTAGCTCGTGACCAGATGGTCGGCCCGTGGCAGGTACCGGTTGCCGACTGCGCCGTCACCGCCACCAGCTTCGACGTCTACACCGGCGAAGCCATGGCCATGGGCGAGCGTACCCCGCTGGCTCTGCTGGATGCCCCGGCGTCCGGCCGCATGGCAATTGGCGAGACACTGACCAACCTGGCTGCCTCGCGCATCGAGAAGCTGTCCGACATCAAACTGTCGGCCAACTGGATGTCTGCCGCCGGCCACCCAGGTGAAGACGCCCGCCTGTACGACACCGTCAAGGCTGTCGGCATGGAGCTGTGCCCGGAGCTGGGCATTACCATTCCGGTCGGCAAAGACTCGATGTCGATGAAGACCAAGTGGAGCGACGAGGGCGTCGAGAAGAGCGTTACATCGCCAATGTCGCTGATCATCACCGGCTTCGCCCCGGTCACCGACATCCGCAAGACCCTGACCCCGCAACTGCGCATGGACAAGGGCGAGACCGACCTGATCCTGATCGACCTTGGCCGCGGCAAGAACCGCATGGGCGCCTCGATCCTGGCGCAGACCTACGGCAAGATCGCCGCCCAGGCACCGGACGTCGATGACGCCGAAGACCTGAAGGCGTTCTTCGCCGTGATCCAGGGCCTGAACGAAGATGGCCACCTGCTGGCCTACCACGACCGCTCCGACGGCGGCCTGGTCACCACCGTGCTGGAAATGGCCTTCGCCGGCCACTGCGGCCTCGATCTGCACCTCGACCCGCTGACCGACAGCAAGGGCGACGTACCGGCCATCCTCTTCAACGAAGAGCTGGGCGCGGTCATCCAGGTTCGCCAGGATGCTACCCCCGACGTACTGGCACAGTTCAGCGCCGCTGGCCTGGGTGAAGGTTGCGTCGCGGTGATCGGCAAGCCGGTCAATAACGGTGAAGTGTCCATCAGCCTGAACGGTGAAGTGCTGTTCGACGACGACCGCCGCATGCTGCAGCGCCAGTGGGCCGAGACCAGCTACCAGATCCAGCGCCTGCGCGACAACGCCGACTGCGCCGACCAGGAATTCGACCTGCTGCTGGAGGAAGACAACCCTGGCCTGTCGGTCAAGCTGGGCTTCGATGTCAACGACGACATCGCCGCGCCGTACATCAAGAAGGGCGTGCGCCCGCAAGTGGCCATCCTGCGCGAGCAGGGCGTCAACGGCCAGGTCGAGATGGCAGCCGCCTTCGACCGTGCCGGCTTCGCCGCCATCGACGTGCACATGAGCGACATCCTCGCTGGCCGTGTCGACTTCGAAGCCTTCAAGGGCCTGGTCGCCTGCGGTGGCTTCTCCTACGGCGACGTGCTGGGTGCCGGTGAAGGCTGGGCCAAGTCTGCGCTGTTCAACAGCCGCGCCCGTGACGCCTTCCAGGCCTTCTTCGAGCGTACCGACAGCTTCGCCCTGGGCGTGTGCAACGGTTGCCAGATGATGTCCAACCTGCATGAACTGATCCCCGGTACCGAGCACTGGCCGCACTTCGTGCGTAACCGTTCGGAGCAGTTCGAAGCGCGTGTGGCCATGGTCGAAGTGCAGAAGTCCAACTCGATCTTCCTGCAGGGCATGGCCGGTTCGCGCATGCCGATCGCCATCGCCCACGGCGAAGGCCATGCCGAGTTCGCCAGCGAAGAAGCACTGCTGGCAGCCGACCTGTCCGGTTGCGTGGCCCTGCGCTACGTCGACAACCACGGCAAGGTCACCGAAGCCTACCCGGCCAACCCGAACGGCTCGCCGCGTGGCATTACCGGTCTCACCAGCCGCGACGGCCGCGTGACCATCATGATGCCGCACCCGGAGCGTGTGTTCCGTGCCGTGCAGAACTCCTGGCGCCCGGATGAGTGGCAGGAAGATGCCGCGCTGATGCGTATGTTCCGTAACGCACGGGTGTGGGTGAACTAAGGCGTGTACAAGCTCGCCTTCTTCGTCCCCGCCAGCCACGTCGAAGTGGTCAAGGCCGCTGTGTTCGCCGCGGGTGGCGGGCGCATCGGTGACTATGACCACTGCGCCTGGCAGACGCTGGGCCAGGGCCAGTTCCGCCCGCTGGACGGCAGCCAGCCGTTCCTCGGGCAAACCGGCCAGGTCGAGGTGGTGGAAGAGTGGAAGGTGGAGCTGGTGGTGGCTGACGAGCTGATTGCCCAGGTCGTCGCTGCACTCAAGCAGAGCCACCCGTACGAAACGCCAGCCTACGAAGTCTGGCAGCTCGCCGAGTTCTAGAACGCATCAAGGCTATTCGCGGGTAAACCCGCTCCCACAGGGATCGCACAACTCTCGGATATTGTGCGATCCCTGTGGGAGCGGGTTTACCCGCGAAGAGGCCCTACAATCCAGCCCCAATCTCCTTGCCCTGCCCGGGCCGCTTCAACCACCCACAAGCCAGCAACCCTACCTCGAACAGCACCCACATCGGCACCGCCAGCATCGTCTGCGAAAACACATCCGGCGGCGTCAGGATCATCCCCACCACAAAGCAGCCGACGATCACGTAGGGCCTGCTGCGCCGCAACGTGGCCATATCGGCCAACCCCACCCAGACCACGATAAACGTCGCCACCGGTATCTCGAACGCCAGCCCGAACGCCAGAAACAGCGCCAGGATAAAGTCCAGGTACTGGCTGATATCGGTCATCATCGCCACGCCCTCCGGTGTAACGCTGGCAAAGAAGCCGAACATCATCGGGAACACCAGGAAGAAGGCGAAGGCCATGCCGGCGTAGAACAGCACGATGCTCGACACCAGCAGCGGCAGGGCAATACGCCGTTCACGGCGGTACAGCCCCGGCGCCAGAAAGCCCCAGGCCTGGTGCAGCAGCAGTGGCATGGCGACGAACACTGCGCACATCGCGGTCAGCTTGAACGGTGTCAGGAACGGCGAAGTGACGCTGGTGGCGATCATGCTCGCGCCTTCCGGCAAGAAGCGCCGCAGCGGTTCGGAAACCAGCGTGTACAGCGTCTGGGCGAAGGGGAACAGGCCGGCGAACACCAACGCCACCAGCGCCAGGCAACGCACCAAGCGTTTGCGCAGGTCGCGCAGGTGTTCGGTCAGCGGCATGCTCGCCGCCGAGTCCATGGCAATGCTCATGAAAGGTTTTCCTTGGGGGGAGCGACCGTGGCCGCATCATTGGCCGGCTCTGCTTTCAGGCTGATGCCTTGGCGGATCTCCTGTTCCAGGCGCTGCAATGGCGCCCTGTCGAGATCGGGTAGCTCGACAGGGCGCAGTTCGATCTCTCGCTCTACCTGCGTGCGCAGGGCGTGCATGGCCCTGCGTGCCTGGCCCAGGCCGCGCCCGAGGGTGCGTGCCGCCACCGGCAGGCGCTCCGGGCCTAGAACCAACAGCGCGACGATGCCGACCAGCAGCAACTCGCTGAAGCCTACCTCGAACATCAGGGTTGACGGTCCGCTTGCGGTTGCTGCGTACCCTGACCGGTCAGCGGGCACTGTTGCTGCACCTGTGTTTGCGCTGCGGAAGTCGCGTCAGTGTCACCGCCCATGGACTTGCGAAAACCCTGGATCGCCTCGCCCACATCGCTGCCCAGGCCCTTGAGGCGCTTGGTACCAAACAGCAGGAATACGATCAGCAGTACGATCACCAGTTGCCAGATTCCAATGCCACCCATTGCGACCACTCCTGTAAGGTCATGAAAAGGAAAGACAATCCTGCCTCGCGCAGATGACGTACACATGACGAATGGTCACTGCCATCTACCTGCAACACCGGGCGTGTTGACTGGCGTCTTTATTCGGCGACAGAGGCAGGCAAGGATGGGTGGCAGGCAACAGCAGGGCGCGGCCCTGCTGATGGTGATGGTGGTGCTGGCGATGTTGGCGGCGGGCATGGCCTGGCTGCTGGAAGATGGCCGGCGCCAGGTCGATGGGGTGCGCCTGTTGCACCAGCGGGTGCAGGCGCGAGCGATGGAGCAGGCCGGCCTGGCCTATGCCGAACAGGCCCTGCGTGACCCCAGCTGGCGGCTTAGCCCGCTGTTCTGGCAGGCCTTGCGCGGGCAGCCGTTGAACTACGATTTTGGCGCTGGCCAGGCGCAGTTGCGGGTGCTCGACCAGCACACCTGTTTCAACGTCAATGCGCTGCTTGGCGCTGACGGCGAGCGAGCTGCGCGCCAGTTGCGGTACCTGCTGGGCGATGACATGGCTGCCGAGCGCTTGGTCGATGCCCTGGGCGACTGGCTGGATGCCGACAGCGATGCCCGCCTGCAGGGCGCCGAGAGCGCCCAATACCTGCGCCAGCAACCACCGCGCCTGGCAGCCAACCAGCCGATGCTCGATACCAGCGAGCTGAACTTGCTACTGGAGCCGGACGCCAGCCGCCAGAGCCGTTACCCGATGCTGTGCGCCTTGCCTCAGACCACCGGCTGGCGGCTGAATGCCAATGCCCTGGGGCTGGAGCATCTGCCGTTGCTGGAAGCGCTGTATGAAGGGCGTTATCCGCGCTCGTTGCTCAGCCGCATCATCAGCGGCCGGCCGGCGTCGGGTTATGTGGATGCAACTGCGCTACGCCAGGCCCTGGGGGCGGTAGATGACGAAACCTTCGAACGGTTGAGCGAAGGGTTGCTGCTGAACAGCGGGTATTTCCTGTTGCAGCTGTCGTTCGCGGAGGAGGGGCGGGTGATACGCAGCGAGTTCCAGGTGGAGGCGCTGGGGGTGGTGCAATGGCATGCCCGGGTGCCGGCGCAGCAGGTGCGGGTGCGCAGCCGGGAGCCGATGGTGTGGTAGGGCTTGAGATTGCCGGGGCTGCTTTGCAGCCCTATCGCGACACAAGGCCGCTCCTACAGGGGAATGCGATCCCTTGTAGGAGCGGCCTTGTGTCGCGATAGGGCCGCAAAGCGGCCCCCGTGCACAAATCGATCAGGCGGTGCCGATCTCCCCGCCATCGATACGCTGGATCACCACCGTCGCAGCCCGCGGCCTTACCGTGGCACCTGCCGGGGTGGCATCGGTGGCCTTGTCGGTATATGGCCAGTTCTCCGGGTGCTGGATATTGACGAACAGCGTCTTGTTGTCCGGGGTAAAGGTAATCCCGGTTACCTCGCAGCCATTCGGCCCGACGAAGAAGCGGCGCAGGTCCACCTGGTTCTGTGCGTTCACCGGCACCTGCTTGCCGCTGGCATCCACCAGGTTGGTGGGGATCACTGCCAGCAGCTGGTCGTTGGTGTAGTCCGTCACGGTGCTCTCGCCGTTGTCGGTCTCGAACCACAGCACGCCACGGCTATCGAAACTCATGCCGTCCGGGCTGGCGAACTGGTTCAGTTCGGTCAGGCCGGAGCGGTTGATGTCGGCGGTGCCGGCGGCGTTGGCGCCGAACACGAAGATGTCCCAGGTGAAGCTCAGCTGGTCGTCGCTGTCGTGCCAGCGGATGATGTGGCCGTGACGGTTCGGGCCGCGCGGGTTGGCTGCATCGACCTTTTCCGGGGTACGCGCGCTGTTGTTGGTCAGGGTCAGGTATACGTCGCCGTTGAGCGGGTTGACCGTGGTCCATTCCGGGCGGTCCATCGGCGTTGCGCCCACGGCATCGGCAGCACCACGGGTGTTGAGGATGATGCCCGGCAGGTCGCCATACAGTGCGCCCAGGGTACTGCCGCCAGTGGTGGCGGTGCCTACGTCCAGCAGCAGCCATACACCGGTGCCGTCGGCATTGAAGCGGGCGACGTACAACTTGCCCTGGTCGAGGTACTTGGCACCGGTGGCCAGGCGGTCGGCCGGGTTGGCATCGGCTGCGTCCCACACCGCGGTCGACACCCACTTGTACAGGTACTCGTTGTTCGAGTCGTCACCCATGTACCACACCAGCGGCTTGCCGGCGACCGGCAGGCCCGGGGCACAGCCTTCGTGGCGGAAGCGCCCCAGCGCGGTGCGCTTGGTGGCCAGGGTGTTGCTGTTGTACGGGTCGATTTCGACGATGTAGCCGTAGGTGCTGGCTTCATTGCGGTAGTCGTCGGTTGCGCTGGCGCCTTTGATGGTGACATCGAAACGGGCGAATTCGTCGTCCACTTCGCTGCTATCACCGGCTGCGGTTTCCCACTTGTACTGGCCACTTGAGGTGCCCACGCCAATGCGGCGCTGGTCTTCGGGGCGGGTGCCCTTGTTGACGAAAATGCCTGGCCAGTTCTCTTCACAGGTCAGGTAGGTGCCCCACGGGGTGTAGCCGTTGCCGCAGTTGTTGTTGGTGCCGCGGCAATGGGTGCCGGCGGTGGAGTACTTGGTCTTGACGTGGTCGGTTCCCCGCAGCGGGCCGGTGATTTCCATGCGCGAGGCAGTAGTGAAGCGGCGGTTGAGCGGGTCGTTGTCGACCACCTGCCAGCGGCCGCCGATTTTCTGCAGGCGCACCACGCCGGCACCGTGTGCGTTGATTTCCTTGCGTACTTCCTCCACCGGGCGCTTGCCGTTCACATCGGTAGTCGGGCCGGCCGGGTGCAGGGCGGCAGTGTCGATGTACTCGAAGTTGATCGCCAGCAGGCCGTCTTCGGAGCTGCCGTTGATGGGGAAGAAGTGCATGCCGTCATGGTGCATGCCCATGGCGTTGGCCTGGTCGGTCGAGGTGTTGCTGCCGTCGGACTTCCACGGGTTGCCATTGCTGTTTATCGGCGTGCCCCAGGGCGCCAGCACATAGGCGCTGTAGCCGGCGGCAACCACGCAGGCGTCGGTGCGCGAGCCCGGGATGGACTGGAAGCCCAGTGCCAGTTTCGGCACTTCCGGCTCAGTCACGGGTGGCTCGGTGACCGGATCATCGTGATCGGAACCACCACCGTCGAAGCAGCCTGTCAGGCCGGTACCGGCAATCATGGCGATGGCGGCGCCCAGGCTGCCGCGCATCACGCTGCGGCGGCTCAGGTAGGCGTCCATGACGTTGGCCATCGGCAGGTTGCCGCTTTGGTTCCGGTCCAGGTTGTCGCCGGTATCTCGACTCATCAGGGTGTCCTTATGTTGGCTGAGTTAGAGGGAACCGCGACTTTAGTGCGCAAATGTGATGATTCATTGGCAGAAATGTTAAGGGGGTTTTAAAACAACCCGCTCTTACAAGCGTGCTCTACAGATCAC
Organism: Pseudomonas sp. B10(2017); assembly: GCF_002113295.1. NCBI lineage: Bacteria > Pseudomonadati > Pseudomonadota > Gammaproteobacteria > Pseudomonadales > Pseudomonadaceae > Pseudomonas > Pseudomonas sp. B10(2017). The sequence continues at coordinate 22,355 of NZ_NEJU01000006.1, read as the reverse complement.
TTTGGAATGGCTGTCGGATTTCTGCCATCAAACTGTAATGCCAACGCCGCAACATCCTGGGCCCTGGATGAACATGGATAAGGATGGCGGGTTCGATGGCAAGCAGTGTGCACAGGCGCGAAGTGATCGGCTGGATGGGTATTGGTGCCTTGGCTCCGTTGCTCGGCGCCTGCTCCGCCCTTCCTGGGCAGCAGGGAGGCAACGCCAGCCTCGACCTGCTGTACGTGGCCGACACCCTCGATGCCCGCCAGCCTGGCCAGGCGGTGGTGCCGGCCACTCGCCTGGGGCCGGTCAGCCACCTGGGCCGCGCCCCATGGATGACCGGCAGCAGTGCCAGCATCGCCTACCCGCAACTGGCGCCCCTGCTCGATGTCAGCCAGGCTGCATCTGCCCAGCTGGGCGGCTATGCGGTGCTGGCGGCATTGCTCGAGCAGCTGCGCGGCGAGGCTGGGGCTGGCAACAGCCTGACCCTGGAAAACGGCCAGGGCTGGAATGGCAGTGGCCTGGCCTACCTGACCCAGGGCGAAAGCGGCCTGCAGGGCAGCCAGCTGCTGGGCAGTGAAGCGCGGGTCAGTAGCGACGAGCGCGTGCTATGGCCACAGCGCAGCCCGGCGCTATATCGCCAGGCTGGCACCGTTACCCTGGGCGCCGGGCTGGCAGACACGCAGCGCCGTGCTTTGGGCCTGGAAGCCTTGCACGTCTTCGAACGCGGCGGTGCACGTATTGCCGTGGTCGGCGTGACCGACCCCTATGCCCAGGACCAGAAAGCCTCCCTCAAACAGTGGTACCAGTCATTGCAGCCGGTGTTCGAACAGGCCCGACGCGAGGCTGACCTGGTGGTGGCCCTGGCCGATGTCGGTACCGGGCCGGGCTTGTGGCTGGCCGAGCGGGTGCCGCAGATCGATGTGCTGCTATGCGCCCGCGGCCAGGACCTGTGGCCGGCGCCGGTCGAGGTCAGCCAGGCCAGCGGCCGCCGCGTGCCGGTGCTGTTCGCCGGTTGCCGGGGCAGCGGTGCCTTCCGCCTGCGCTGCCAGCGCGTGGCCGGGCTGTGGCAGTTCGAGGGGCGTTTCTTCCCGGCCTTTGAGCAACAGCTGGCGCCCGCCGCTCAGCAGCGTGTCGGGGCATTGCAGGCAGAACTGCGCCAGCAGCGCGCCGGCCACGCGGCCTGGCTCGATCAACCGCTGGCCCGCGCGCCCCAGGCGCTGTGGCGCCGCGACACCCGAGGCGGCAGCTGGGACCGGCTGCTGCATCAGGCCCTGGCCGACGACAGCAACATGCCGGTGCTGCTGCCGGGCCTGCGTTATGACTACCCTCTGCCCGCAGGGGCGGCCATTACCCGAGAACACCTGATCAGCCTCACCGGTGGCTACCCGGCACCGGTGGTCGAAGCACCCGCCCGGCAGGTCGAGCAAGTGCTGGAAAACGCCGCGGAGCAACTGTTCGGCGACCCGCTGTTGCTGGACAACAGCCAGGACCTGCCGCGCTGGCAGGGCCAGGCCTGGCGTGTCAGCTACAGCCCGCAAGGCAAGCGCATCAGTGGCCTGGAACCGGTGCAGGGCCTGTGCCGCACCTTTGGCCTGCAATTCGAAACCCAGGCCGGCGAGCCGCTGTGGCAACGGGTCGAAGCCTGGCTCGCCCGCCAGGCGAGCGACTGGCAACTGGCGCCGCTGCAGCTGCCCGAATTGCGCTACGTGCAGGGGCACCCGGGCTGGCACCCAAGGCAGTTGGCATCGTGACGCTCGCCTCGCGCTTGCTGACGGGCGCTGGCCTGACCCTGGTCGGCTGGCTGGCGGCCCAGTGCGTGCTGCAACTGGGTCGCCAGCCGCAACCGGCCACTGCGCCCGCAGCGCCCGACAAGCCGCTGCCTGGCTTGATGGTCGGCCATTGGCAGGTACCCGTCGACGACGGTGCCATCGCAATCACACGCCTGCCGCTGCAATACCTGGGCGGCCTCAAGGCGCAGCCGCTGGCCTCCAGCGTGGTAGTGCTGCGCTATGGCGAGCAGGTGCGCACCTTGGCCCGCGGCCAGCGCCTGGCGCCAGGGATCGTGCTGCAGGACATCGACAGCGATGGCCTGATTTTCAACAACCAGGGGCGGCGTGAACGCCTGCCCTGGCCGCCACGCCCCGTCGTGACCGGCTTCAAGCGGCAAGGATGAACGATGCCTGTCAGATATTGCGTGGCGGCCGCGCTGAGCCTGGCCCTCTCCATGGCCTGTGCTGAAGAGCCGGTGTTCGATGACAACGGCACGCCTATGTACGAGGTGAACTTCGTCGACACCGAACTGGGCGAGTTCATCGACAGCGTGTCACGCATCACCGGCACCACCTTCATCGTCGACCCCCGGGTCAAGGGCAAGGTCACCGTACGCACCGTCGACCTGCACGACGCCGATGCCATCTACGACATCTTCCTGGCCCAGCTGCGCGCCCAGGGCTACGCCACTGTCGACCTGCCCAACGGCAGCGTGAAGATCGTTCCCGACCAGGCTGCTCGCCTGGAGCCTGTGCCGGTGGAGGCGGGAGGGCAGCAGGGGGAAGGCAGCGACAGCGTGGCTACGCGGGTATTCAACGTGCGCAATGCCGCCAGCGAGCAGGTGCTGGGCATTCTCAAGCCCCTGATCGACCCACGGGTCGGTGTGATCACACCTTATCCGGCGGCGCACCAGTTGGTCGTTACCGACTGGCGCAGCAACCTGGAACGTATCGCCAGCTTGCTGCGCCAGCTCGACCGCCCCCAGGACGCACCAGGCACCGGCAGTACCCAGGTCATCTACCTGCGCCATGCCAATGCGGGCGAAGTGGTAAAGGTGTTGCGCGGGCTCAGCCAGGAAGGCATGACGCCCTCTGAAGGTGCGGGCGATGCAGAGGGCAAGGACAGGCCTGTAGTACCCGCCGCCGGCGGCTCGAGCATCCGCCTGGAATACGAAGAGGGCACCAACGCCGTGGTCATGGTCGGCCCCGACAGCGAGCTGGCCGCCTACCGCGCCATCGTCGAGCAGTTGGACATCCGCCGTGCCCAGGTAGTTGTGGAGGCGATCATCGCCGAGGTGTCCGACAGCAGCGCCCAGGAGCTGGGCGTGCAGTGGCTGTTCGCTGACGAGAAGTTCGGTGCCGGCATCGTCAATTTCGGCAGCAACGGGGTAAATATCGCCAGCATCGCCGGGGCCGCCGCCAGTGGCGACAACGAGGCCCTTGGCGATTTGCTGTCCAGCACCACCGGCGCCATGGCGGGTATCGGCCATTTCGGCGGCGGTTTCAACTTCGCCATGCTGGTCAACGCGCTGAAAGGCAAGAGCGGCTTCAACCTGCTGTCCACGCCAACCCTGCTGACCCTGGACAACGCCGAGGCGTCGATCCTGGTCGGCCAGGAAGTGCCCTTCGTCACCGGATCGGTAACGCAGAACAACGCCAACCCGTACCAGACCATCGAGCGCAAGGAAGTCGGGGTGAAGCTGCGCATCAAGCCGCAGATCAACATCGACAACAGCGTGCGCCTGGACATCGTCCAGGAAGTGTCGTCGATTGCCGACACCACGGCTGCCAGCGACGTGATCACCAACAAGCGCGAGATCAAGACCAAGGTCATGGTCGAGGACAACGGCCTGGTGATCCTCGGCGGCCTGATCAGCGACGAACTGAGCACCAGCGACCAGCGTGTGCCGCTGCTTGGCGACATCCCTTACCTGGGCCGGCTGTTCCGCTCCGACGCCACCAAGAACACCAAGCAGAACCTGATGGTGTTCATCCGCCCGCGCATCCTGCGTGACGGGCCGAGCCTGGCCGGGCTCAGCGAAGACAAGTACCGCACCTTGCAGCAGACCACGCCGCTGCAGTTGCCCGCCCTGGCGGATGGGCAAAACGCTACGCCGTTGCTGCAAGTGTTCCCCTCCAGCCGCGCACGGCTGGAAGGCGGTGACTGGTGATGCTGCCTTATCGCCAGGCACGGCAGAGCGGGGTAGCCATGGCCCCGGCGGAGCAGGGCTGGCAGCTGTGGCTGCGGCCTGATGCCGACAGCGCCCAATTGCAGGAGCTGCTGCGCGTGCACGGCCAGCCCAGCCTGCTCGAATACCTGGAGCCTGCACTGTTCGACGAACGCCTCGGCCAGCTGTACCAGGCCGGCGATGCTGCCACCGAGGCGCTGATCGAAGGCATTGGCGACCAGGTCGACCTGGATAGCCTGATGAGCGAAATGCCGCGCATCGAGGACCTGCTGGAAAGCGACGACGAAGCCCCTGTGATCCGCCTGATCAACGGCCTGTTCGGCCAGGCCCTGCGCCTGCGCGCTTCGGACATTCATATAGAAACCTTCGAGCAGAGCCTGGTGGTGCGCCTGCGGGTCGATGGCCACCTGCGCGAAGTGTTGCGCCCACCGCGTGCGCTGTCGGCCATGCTGGTGTCGCGGATCAAGGTCATGGCCCGTCTGGACATTGCCGAAAAGCGTCAGCCCCAGGATGGCCGCATCACCCTGCGTGCGGCGGGGCGCGAAGTGGATGTGCGGGTCTCGACCCTGCCCGGCATCCACGGTGAACGGGTGGTGATGCGCGTGCTCGACAAGCAGGCCAGCCTGCTGGCGCTGGGCAACCTGGGCATGCCGGCGGCGGTGTTGCAGGGCCTGCGCAGTTGCCTGGCACGGCCCAACGGCATCGTGCTGTCCACGGGGCCCACCGGTTCGGGCAAGACCACTACCCTGTATGCCAGCCTCAACAGCCTCAACGACGGCAGCCGCAACATCCTCACTGTCGAGGACCCGGTGGAATACGCTATCGCCGGCATCGGCCAGACTGCCATCAACCCGCGTGCCGGGCTGACTTTTGCCAGCGGCCTGCGCGCTATCCTGCGCCAGGACCCGGACGTGATCATGCTCGGCGAAATCCGTGACCAGGAGACCGCGCAGATCGCCGTGCAGGCCAGCCTCACTGGCCACCTGGTGTTGTCCACGCTGCACACCAACAGTGCGGTGGGCGCGGTGACCCGCCTGCGCGACATGGGCATCGAACCGTTCCTGATCGCCTCGTGCCTGCGCGGCGTACTGGCCCAGCGCCTGGTGCGGCGCTTGTGCAGTTGCGCCGTGGCGCACCCGCTGCAGCCGGCGGAACGCGACCTGTGGCCCGAGCTGGCGGCGCTGGGCAGCAGCTACCACGCGGTTGGCTGCGAGCAGTGCCAGGGCAGCGGGTATGTCGGGCGCCTGGGCCTGTATGAATTCATCGAGCTGGATGCCGGGCTGATCGGCCTGTTGTACGACGGCGCCAGTGAACTGGTCATGCAGGACTACCTGGCCGGACGCCGGCAGAGCCTGGTGGCGATGGCCAGCGACTGCCTGGCCCGTGGCGAGACCAGCCTGGCCGAAGTACTGCGCGTGGTGCAGGGCTGAGCCATGCCGACCTATCGCTACCAGGCCGTCGACCTCGCCGGCAAGACCCACAAGGCCAGCTTGCAGGCCGACAGCGAACGCCATGCCCGCCAGTTGTTGCGTGAGCAGGGCCTGTTCGCACGCCGCTTGCAGCGTCACCAAGCCGGCACCCGACAACCCCGGCGCCAGCGCCTGAGCCGCGCCCAGCTGTGCGAACTGACTCGTCAGCTGGCCACCCTGACCGGTGCCGGCATCCCTCTGGTCGACGCCCTGGCTACCCTGGAACGGCAACTGCGCCAGCCCGCTCTGCACAGTGTGCTGGTGGCCTTGCGTGGCTCGTTGGCCGAAGGCCTGGGCCTGGCCCGCAGCCTGGCGCGTCAAGGGGCACCGTTTACCGGCCTGTACTGTGCGCTGGTCGAGGCTGGCGAGCGGTCCGGGCGCCTGGCCCAGGTGCTGACCCGCCTCGCCGACCACCTGGAGCAGGTACAACGACAACAACACAAGGCACGTACTGCGCTGATCTACCCCACCGTGTTGATGGGGGTGTCGCTTGCCGTGGTGGTAGGCCTTATGACCTTCGTCGTACCCAAGCTCACCGAGCAGTTCGCCCATGCCGGGCAGAGCCTGCCGTTCATTACATCGCTGCTGATCGGCCTGAGCCAAGGGCTGGTGCAGGCCGGGCCCTGGCTTTTGGGGCTGGCCCTGTTGCTCGGCGCGCTCGGCGGCTGGTTGCTGCGCAAGCCGCACTGGTGCCTGCGCCGCGACCAGCTGCTGCTACGCCTGCCACATATCGGCAGCCTGCTGCAGGTGCTGGAGAGCGCGCGCCTGGCCCGCAGCCTGGCAATCCTCAGCGGCAGCGGCGTGGCCCTGCTCGAAGCCCTGCAAGTGGCCACCGAAACCGTCGGCAACCGGCGTATCCGCCTGGCCATGGAGCAGGTGCGCCAGCAGGTGCAGGGCGGCACCAGCCTGCATCGCGCACTGGATGCCAGCCAGCAGTTTCCGCCGCTGCTGGTGAACATGGTCGGCAGCGGCGAGGCCAGCGGCACGTTGGCCGACATGCTCGAGCGCGTGGCCGACGACCAGGAGCGCGGCTTCGCCCGCCAGGTCGATACCGCCATGGCGCTGTTCGAACCCCTGATGATCCTGGTGATGGGCGCCGTGGTGCTGTTCATCGTGCTGGCGGTGCTGTTGCCGATCATGCAACTCAACCAGGGCCTGCAACTGTGACGACAAGGAGTACTGCCATGCAGCATCGACGTAACCGCCAGCGCGGTTTCACCCTCATGGAAATCATGGTGGTGATCTTCATCATCGGCCTGCTGATCGCGGTGGTCGCGCCCAGCGTGCTGGGCAACCAGGACAAGGCCATGAAGCAGAAGGTCATGGCCGACCTGGCCACCCTGGAGCAGGCGCTGGACATGTACCGCCTGGACAACCTGCGCTTCCCCAGTAGCGAGCAGGGCCTGGCCGCGCTGGTGAAAAAGCCGGCCCAGGAACCGCTGCCAAGGGCCTGGCGCAGCGACGGCTACGTGCGCCGCCTGCCGGAAGACCCGTGGGGCACCCCGTACCAGTACCGCATGCCAGGCGAACATGGCCGGGTCGACGTGTACTCGCTGGGCGCTGACGGCCTGCCGGGCGGCGAAGGCCAGGATGCCGACCTGGGTAACTGGGAGCTGTAACGGGTGCGCCGTCAGCAGGGCTTCAGCCTGATCGAGCTGCTGGTGGTGCTGGCCATCGCCGGGCTGATGACCGGATTGGCGGTGGCCGGGTTCGGCAACAGCCAGGCCAGTGTCGACCAGGCGCTGCAACGGCTGGCAAGCGAGACCCGGACGCAGGCCGCGCTGGCCCGGCATGCCGGGCAGCTGCGCGGGCTGCGCTGGAATGGCCAGCGCCCGGAGTTCGTCCGGCGCGAAGGTAATGGCTGGGTGGTCGAGGCAGCCGCCCTTGGCGACTGGCCCAAGGGCCTGCGCCCGGACTGGCCGGCCGGCCCGCAGCCGCGCCTGTTGTTCACCCCGCACGGCTGGGCGCAACCGGGCAACGTGCACTGGCGCTGGGCCGATGGCAGCCAGCAATGGGCCTGGAGCCGGGATGGCCGCTTGCAGGTGGTGGTCGCCCCATGAAGCGGCATCAGCGTGGCTTTACCCTGCTGGAGGTGACCGTAGCCCTGGCGATCGCCGCGGTGCTGGCGGTGATCACTAGCCAGGTTTTGCGCCAACGTCTGGCGGTACAGGACAACCTGCAGCAACACCGCCTTGGCCTGCTATGCGCGCGAGAACTGCAAACCCGCTTTGCCGTCGAGCAGTACTGGCCGGCGGAAAACCAGGTTGGCGGTGAGCTGAGCCAGGGCGGCCAGCGCTGCCACTGGCAACTGCAACTACGCCGCACCGGCGTACGCGACCTGCGCCGCGGCGACCTGCTGTTGTTCGCCGACCGCGACCAGCGCCTGCCGCTAGGCCAGTACACCGTGTTTCTGGAGCGGCCATGAGGTACAGAAACCGTGAAGCTTGCGCGGCCCCTGTGGGAGCGGGCATGCCCGCGAAGCAGGCGACTCTGTGTATGGCACCGGCTTCGCCGGTGTTCGCGGGCGCGCCCGCTCCCACAGAGGCCCGGTTCCACCCCGCGCAGTTGCCTGCCTCTGGATCAGCCGTGAGTGACAGAGATCGGGAAGCTTGTGCTGCCCCTGTGGGAGCGGGTTTGCCCGCGAAGCCGGCGACTCGGTGTATGGCACCGGCTTCGCCGGTGTTCGAGGGCGCGCCCGCTCCCACAGAGACCCAGTTCCACCCCGCGCCGGTGCCTGCCCCTGGATCCGCCATGAGTTACAGAGATCGTGAAGCTTGTGCTGCCCCTGTGGGAGCGGGCATGCCCGCGAAGCCGGCGACTCGGTGTATGGCACCGGCTTCGCCGGTGTTCGCGGGTGAACCCGCTCCCACAGAGGCCCGGTTCCACCCCGCGCAGGTGCCTGCCCCTGGATCAGCCGTGAGTGACAGAGATCGTGAAGCTTGTGCTGCCCCTGTGGGAGCGGGTTTACCCGCGAAGCAGGCGACTCTGTGTATGGCACCGGCTTCGCCGGTGTTCGCGGGCGCGCCCGCTCCCACAGAGAGGGCGCATACCCGTCGGCCTTGGACCCAGCCGAGCAAGCACCGCCAGGCCGGCCTTACCCTGATCGAGCTGATGGTCGCCCTGGCACTTACTGTTGTGCTCGGCATCATGCTCGCCGCCCTGGTCAACGGCTGGCTCAAGGTTCGCGAGCGCCTGCAGGCCACCACGCAGGAAACCTCGGTGCTGGACTTCTGCCTGGCCCTGGAGCGTCGCTTCGACAGCCCGGTAATGCGCCGTGTATACGACCAGCGCCTGCCCTTGGCCAGCCGCTGGCTGGACTGGCAACCGGCAAGCAACCAGTTGCTCTGGGTCGCCAGCACCGGCATGCCGGAAGCCGAGGGCGGCTCGCGCCTGCAGCGCCAGCGCCTGCGCTTCGAGGCGCGTGAGCAGCGCCTGCTGCTGGAAAGCTCGGCCGACCTCTATGCCGCAGCCGCCCCCCGCTGGGTTCAGCGCGAGCGGCTCGACCGGGTCAGCGCCATGAATGTTCTTTATTACCAGGGCGGCCGCTGGCAGGCCTGGCCTTCCGACCAACCTGCGCACCCCGGCCGTGGCGTGCGTCTTGAACTGCAGCGTGATGGAGCACCCTATGTCTGCACCTTCGCCCTCCCGTGGGGGCGCTCATGAAGTTTGAATGGGGACGGCGCAACCCGGCCCGGACGTGGCTGTTGCTGCGACCGGGCGCTGTCTGGCACTGGGCGATGGTCGAGGGCGGCCTCGTGCAACGCCATGGGCAGGGCGAGCCCCCGGCAAATCTGCAGGCCAGTGTGGCGTTGATCCTGCCCGCCGAGGCCTGCAGCTATTTCCGCGTGCCGGCACCGCCCGGGCTCAAGCGTGAAGAATGGCCGCTATTGCTCGAAGACCGTTTGCTGCAGACCGTCGACGAAGTGACATGTGCCTGCCTGGCTCGTGAGCCCGGCCACCTTCGGTTGCTGGTGGTAGCCCGTCAGCAACTGGACGACTGGCGCGGGCAGTGCGCCGAATGGGGCTTGCAGGTGGCACGGTGCTGGGCCGAACTACAGCTGCTGCCGCCCCCCGAGGTGGGACATGCCTGGCAATGGCAGCGCACACCCGACATGTATTTGTACAAAGGGCTGGCCGAAGACAGGCAGGAGCACTGGCTGGCCTGGCCGGATGCATTGGGCGAGGTGCCACAGCAACCGTGGGCGGAGCTGCAAAAGGTTTCGCTGAGCGGCGACTGGCCCAGTACGCTGGCACCGCTCGATACACTGCCCCGCCTGTTCGAGCGTACCCGCAAGGTGCGCTCGCTGCCGGTGGTGTCCCGGCCGCAGCAACGGCTGCTCGCTGCCTGCCTGGTACTGGCTGCCGTCTGGGGCGGGCTGTGGTTGAGCAAGCAATGGGCCCAGGCGCAACTCTGGCGCAGCCAGGTCATCGCAGTGACCGGTGAGCAGGCCAGCCCCCGGCACGCTGCGCAGGCCCTCAAGCGCCTGCGCGAAAGTGAACTGCAGCAGCAACTGCACACGCGCCAGCTCGAAGGCCTGCAGACGGCGTTGCAGGCCTGGCTGCGTGATCATCCCGGCTGGCGTGTGCAAGCGGTGCGCTTCGATGGCCAGCGCTGGCACCTGCGGCTGGAGGGCGAGGGTAGTACACCGCCATGGAGCGACATGGCGACAGCTGCCGGGGCCTCGGTCAAGGTGCAGGACGGTCAAGTGGTGTTCGACCTGGGAGCAGCTTCATGAACCGGGACTGGATACAGCGTCATCGTTTGAAGTTCGCCTGGGCATTGATTGCGCTTTTGCTGGCGTTCCTGGCCGTGCGTGCAGGCTTTGCGCAATGGCGCGAGCTCAGCCAGTGGCGGGGGCTGGCCGAACAGGCCGCAGGCCTGCAAGGCGGCCCGGGGTTGAACCTGGAGCGGCTGCGCCAGTCGGCCCAGGCGCGGCAGATCGAACTGGCTGAGGTCGATGCGCAGGGCGAGGCCTGGCAACTGCGTGGGCAGGTGGCCGACGAGCGAGTGCTGCAAGGCTGGTTGCAAAGCCTGCGTGCAGAAGGTGCTCAGCCACTGCAATGGGGGCTGGAACAGCATGAAAAGGGTTTGCACTTCGACCTGGTGGTGCGGCCATGAGCCGAATAAGTGGCGCGTGGGTGATGTCGGTTTTCGCCGTGACATTGCTGGTGGAGCTGCCGGCCAGTTGGGTGGTGCGCGGGATAGGCCTGCCAGCGCGTGAGGTCAGCGGCAGCCTGTGGCAGGGCCAGGCGCAGCAGCTGGGGCCAGTCGGGCCATTGCGTTGGGCGGTGCAGCCTTGGCGCTTGCAGGCGAACGCGCAGCTGGGCTTCCAGGGCCAGGCCTGGCAGTTGCGCGCCGAAGGCTGGCCATGGCGCTGGCGGCTGGAGGCAACGGCCATGGGGGCCCAGGCGACGGTGGCGACGGACTACCGCTTGGCCGGCCAGTGGCAGGGCACGTTGCGGATGCAGGGGGCAGGGCGGCAATGCCGTGCCAGCGAAGGCCGCATGACGGTAACCGACCTTGCCTTGAGCGAGCCCTGGTCACTGGGCTTGGGGCAGGGCTGGCTGGAAATGGACTGCCGCAGCGGCTGGCACCTGCGCGGGCAGTTGGTGCAGCAGGGGCAGCATGAATTGGCCGTGGATGCCGACCTGCCAGCGCGCCGGGCGCAGGTGATGGTCAAGTTGCAGCCGGAGGCGGCGCTGACGCCTTTGCTGCGTGGTGTGCAGTGGCTTGGGCCGCAGGCGCTGGCAGGGCAGCGGGACTTGCGCTGGTAAATAGATTTTGTCGCCGGCAAGCTGGCTCCTACAACCAATCAACTGTCTGGCCCAAATGCTGAAAGAGGGCACGAAGCCCGTGCCCTCCAGCGTGGCGCCTGCTTCAGTTTTTCTTGCCCTGCACACTCGAAGCCCACTGCTCACTGCGATTGTGCCCACTGGTCCTCAACAACCCCAGGTCCAGTGCATTTTCCCCATCCGCCGCACCCTTGCCCTTGGCTAGCTCGGCCATCGCCGTGCCCAAGTCCACCGGTGAGTTGGACGCATCGATCGACACATCCCGACGATAGTCGTTACCGCTAAGTGTTTCCCGGGTAACCGAGTTGGCGTCGAGCACCACATCGCCCTTGGCCGACTGCAGGCGTGCACCCACCAGGTGGGCATTGCCGCCGACCTGCAGGTCGATACCGTCGCTACCTTTGAGCGTGGCCTGCTGGCCTACGCTGTCGCGCTGTGCGTGCGACACGTCGAGGCGGAAGGTGGGCGAAAGCCCCGGGTCTGCCTTGCTCAGCACGGAGCCAGCTTTCTTCTCAACCTTGCTCCCCAGCGGCCCTGCCACCGAAGTGGCCGCGTTGACGTAGCCCCGCGGGTTTTTCTCCTGGCTCAGCCGGGCATCGCCTTTCACGCTCAAGGTATTGACGTTGTCCTTGCGGCTGGCGATGCGCAGGTCGCCGTCGATCACTCCCTTGATACGCCCCGTTTCCAGGGTGACGCCTTCGAGGCGGGTATCGCCACGGCTTTGCAGGTCGATGCGCTCGGCGCGCAGGTCGCTGGCATTCAAGGTGAGGTTGTCGCGCTTGTCGAGATCCACCTTGAGGCGGCCATGCAGACCGCGGGTGTCCAGCGCGCCCTCGGCCATGTCGAAGCCGGCCCCGGCGGTGATGTCGAGGTTGTCACGCCGCTCCTGGCTGGACGATGCTTCCACCAGCATGCCGCCATTCGATGCGTCGAGGGTTATCTGTTCGGCCGAGGCCTGCAGGCCCTCAAGGTGCAGGGCGATATCCTCGCGGGCGCTGCTGCCCAGCTTCAGTGTGCCGTTGCTGGCGAACGCGGCATTCACCGCCTGGCGTGCCTCTTCGTCCTGCTTGCCATGGCTGAAGTGGCCGCCGATGGCGCCGCCCGTGATGTTGCCAGCCTTGACCGCCAGCTCCGCGCCGCCGCCCATCTTGGCGCCGTTAGCGTTCTGGGTATCGCTGGCCGCCTTGACCTGCAGCCGACCGCCGCTTTGCAGTTGAATGTCGCCGGTCTTGGCCTCACGGCTGCCAATGCGGGTGCCTTCGAGCACAAGGTCGCCGCCACTGCTCAGCTTTACCTGGCCCTTGGCGTCGATCTGCGCCACCTGAGCCTTGCGCTGTGTACTCTGGCTCTGCCCGTGGTCGAGGTAGCCTCGGCCATCGACACCGGTGCTGCCCGGGCGGTTGCCGACCTTGGCCCAGGCATTGCCGTCGAGCTGGCGGGACTGCTGTTCGGCCTGATCATTTGCCTGTGGCAATGCCAGCGAACCGGCGCTGCTCATGACCACGCTGCCTTCACCGCCATCGATGCGCGTCCCTTCATAACGACCAGAGCTGCCCAGTTGCACCTGGATGCCCTGTTGCCCATACAGGCTGCCGGGGGCGGCGCTGCTGGCGGTGTCCTTCTTGTCCAGCGAGCCGCCTTTGCCGGCGGCGCGCACATTCAGGTCTTCGCCGGTGCTGGTGTCCAGGCGCACATCGCCGCCGTAGGCCAGGCGTTGCACGGTATTTTCCTGGGTGTTCTCGGCTGCCTGCATCTGGTGTTGCCGGGCCTCGATCTGCAGCTTGCCAGCGTTGGCGCGCCAGGCGGTGCCCTGGTCGGTGATGTTCTCGGCCTTGACTTCGACCTTGGCCCCGGACAACTCGCTCACCTGGGCAAAGCCGCGGCGCTGGTTTTCCAGGCGCTTGAGGTGTTCCACGGTCATGTCGGCGCCAACGCTGGGTGGCGCCATGGCGTCTTCGGGGGAGGCTTGCTGGAAGCGCGCGGCTTCTTCGCCCAGTACCAGGCGTTCGATGGGGCGAGTAAGGTCGCGGTACTCGACACTGGCGCCGAGGCTGCCCGACCAGTCGCCACGGCTTTGTTCAGTTTCGTCGGTATCCTGTACCGCGCGGTTGTCGATGCGTTTGGCAGTTACTTGCAGTGCGTTGCCAGCCTTGACGTGTGCGGCCTCGGTGACCAGTTCATCGCCAGTAATCTTCAGGTCGCCGCTGGCCTGCAATGTGCTGCGTTGCACCTTGCTGTCGCGTTCGGCCTGCACCTGGCGGTTGTGATGGCCTTCGAACAAGCTGCCCAGCCGGTCGATGCCGCCGGTTACCGTCAAACCGCCGCCACTGTGGGTGGTGCTGGTGGTGGTGTCATGGTCATTGCGGGTTGCACCCAGGGTCACCTTTCGAGCCTGCATATCGAGGTCGCCTGCGGCGGCCTTCACCGTGGCGCCGTTGACTTGCAGGTGAGCCTTGCTGCCAAGGCTCACCGAAGTGCCCTCGAGCTCACTGACAACCTGGCTGGTGGCACGCTGCCTGCTGCTGGTGGTGGCGACATCATAGGCAATGCCGGCCGAGTACTGCCGGGACTCTGGCTTGCCATCCTCGGCTTCCTGGGTCTGCTTGGCGCTGGTGCTGAAACCACGTTGCTGGTTGCGGGTTTCGCGCTCGTCAACCGCTTGCGCGCTGGTAATCAGCAGGTCCCCCTTGGCCTCTACCTGCAGGTGCCCGCCCGCTGCAACCTTGGCGCCCTGGATGCGCATTTCCTCGGCGCTGGCCAGGCGCAGATTGGTGGCCGAGCCGACGTCGCTGGTCAGTACCTGCTGTGTACGGTCGGTGCTCTCGTGGTCGCTGCCAATCAGGCCGAACAGCTTGCTGTCGCTGGTACGGTCGGTGGAGGTGGTGCGGCAATGGTCGGCTTCGATGGCCAGTGCACCTTTCGTGCTGTAGAGCAGCGCGTCCTTCTTGCCGTGCACGGTACTGCCCTTGATGGCCACCTGGTCAGCTGTCACGGCCAGCTTGCCGTCCGTCGTGACACTGCTACCGGCAACGGCCTGGCCTTCGCTGTCGTTACCCTTGCGGTCGCCAAAGAAGGTGCCGGATACCAGGTCGCCACGATAGTCGCGCCGGGTACCGCGCTCCTGCAGGGCGGTGGTACCAATGTTTGCCTCCTTGGCTTCGATCGCCATGTCGCCGCGGCTTTGCAGGCTGCTGCCCTTCACATCGACGGAATTCCTGGCCTTCAGCGTCATGCGCTGGGCCTGTAGCGCACTGCCTTGTGCGGTTTCCTTGAATTGGTCTGTATCGCTGTCACCGCGCCACAAGTCCTTGCGGTGGCGAACCTGCTCTTCGGTGTGCTGGCTGTCGATGCCGGCAGCGATGGCCAGGTTGGCGCCGCTGTCGAGGGTCAGCTCATTGCCAGCATCCACCTTGGCCGCCACCAGGCGCATGTCGTCAGCGGATTGCAGCAGCACGCCGTCCTTGCCTTGCAAGCTGCTGCCCTGTTGCTGCTGCTGGGTGGTGGTTGTTTCGCGGTTGTAGGTTTCGCGGGTGACGAACAGGAACTTCTTGTTCCAGCTGTCGCTGTCGCGTTCGATGTTTTCGCGAGTCGTGGCATCCAGCGTGAGCTTCTTGCCGGCCTTGGCCTCGATTCGCCGAGCCTGCCCATCAACGGTTTCAAGTGTCAGGCCATCGGCAGCGGTGAGCCGCAGATCGCCCTGTTCGCTGTGCAGTTCGACGGGGTTGTCGGCCTTGCCGCTTACCTGCAGCGCGCCGGCCGACTGGATGTCGACCCCGTCGATACCCAGCAATTGCGATGCCCCCACACGCACCCCGGCACCTTCTGCGGTGCTCACCACGCGAATGCGCCCGGCACGCATGGCGCCGAACAGGCTGGCATCGATGCTGGACGGAGTGCCCGGCAGGTGTTCGAGAAATTCGCCGCTGGTGCTGTCGATGCGGTTGCGACCGACGGTGATATCGATTGAGTTGCGCGCCATCAGCAGCCCTTTGCTGTCTACGCGTGGGGCAATAAGTTCGAGGGCGCCGTTGGGGTTGCGCTGGCCGCCCTCGAGCACTTTCAGGGTACCGCTGGCGTTGATCGTGTCGAGGTACTTCAGTCGCTGGCCCTCGAACTCGGGGGTGCCCACCACGAAACCGGCGCGTGTGGTGTTGATGAAACTGCCGCCGTTGAGGGTGATGCCATTGGGGTTGGCCAGGATGTAGTCGGCCGGGCGGCCGAAGATTTCCTGCGGCCCTTCGATCAGCGAGGCGTTGCGGCTGACCACCTCGTTGAGAATGGTCGAGGCCGCCTGGCCCTGGAATTGCGGGTTGGCCGCCAGGGCACCGGCCAATTCCGACTGCCCGGCCTGGGTGGCATTGTTCAGAACCACCCCGGAGCGATCCACGTTGTAGTCGAGGAACTGGTTATGCGACAGTCCGTTGGCGTTTGGCGCGACAATATTGATGACCGGGACGCCATGCCCATCGTTGATGACCGGTGTGCCGCCGGGGCCGCTGGTTGCTGTAAGGCCGCCCTGGGCCAGAGCGGTGCCGGGCCCGAGCAGGGCGAGGAAGATGGCCCAGCGCAAGGTGTCCGGGCGGGTAGACGGTGACTGCGAGAGTGTTTGCATGTTCTCGTTCTCTTTGTTGTGGGTGAATCAGATGTTCAGGGCCAGTTCCACCACCCAGAAGCCAGGCTCCAGCAGCGGGCGGGGCAGGTCGCTGGCGTACAGCGCGCGTTGGTAGCCCAGGCGCAGGTGGCTGCCGGGCAGGCTCAGTTCGGCGCCGGCGGTGGTCCCGGCAAGGCGTTGTGAAGGCTTGCCTTCGGCGTTGCGGGTCCAGCCAAGGTCCAGGCCGATGTAGGGGCGTACTTGCAGGGGAGCGGTCCAGCCTTCCGGTAGCGGCTGACTGACGGTGTTGCGCCAGACGGCGCTGCTGGCACCGGAGTAGGTACGCAGGCGAAACCCGCGCACGGCCGAATCGTCGCTGACCAGCAACTGCTCGACAGCGGGTAACGGGTCACTGCTGTATTGCAGAGCCAGTTCGCTCTGCCAGCGCCATGGGTGGCTGGCCGGGCCCTGGCGCAGGTGCAGCAGGTTGGCGCGGTACTTGCGAAAATCCGGGCGCAGGCGTTCTGCTCCCAACGGCGAGCGGTCGGCACCAAAGGCGTCGATTCCCTGGGCGACACCGAGGTAGCCATTCCACAGGCCTGTTTCCAGCCACAGCAGGTTGATACCCGCTTCCACGGAGACCAGGGTGGGGCTCTGCTGGACGATCACCGCGCCGGCGCTGCGGTTGACCATTTGCTTGCGGTCCAGCCGGGCGCTGGCGCTGAGCATGCCTTGCTGGTTGCGCCACAGCACCCGCTCGACGCTCAGGCCCTGGTAGCTGCTGCTGCCGTCTGCTACCTGGCGGCTGTGGGGGAGCGGCGCCTCGTAACGCAGCTCGCTGGCGCTGAGCGCGAAGGCCCAGGCGCCGTAGGGGATGCTGTAGTACAGCGAGACGCCTTGGCTTTGCCCAGGCGCGTCGAGCACCGTGCCGTTCAGCGACAGGCGCAGGTCATCATTGAGGCCCAGCGGGCTGTCCAGACCGAAGCCGAGGTTCAGGCGATGACGCCCGGTCAGGTCGCTGCCGCGGTTGTCGAAGCGGCTGTCCAGGTGCCCGCGCGAGGCCACCTTGCGCGGCTGCACGACAACTCGGGTGCCGCCCTGCAGTTCGCCGGGCAGCAAGGCTGCGGACAGGTCATAAGCGCGCAGGCGGTTGAGCTGGTCGAGGCCTTGTTCCAGGTCTGGCAGGTACAGTGGCTGCCCGAGCAGGCCGGGAAAGGCGCCTGAGAGGGACAGGGGCAAATCGGGGCCCGCCAGTTCGATGGACTCGACGAACCCCTCGACGATGACCAGGTCCAGCGGTGCGCCGTCTTGTGGTGGTTGCTGCAGGTAAGGCCGGCTGGTCGGGTAACCGGCCTGCACATAGCGCTGGGTGATGGCTTTAAGCAGCCCGTTGATTTTCGCGATGTCCATGCACGGGGTGACGAACCGGCGAAGGGTTGGCGTCAGCGCCGAGTCGGAAAGCTTGCGGTTGCCGGCCACGCGTACGCCGCTGATGGCCCAGCAGCGCTGGTCGTGCGGGAGGGGGGCGGTAGTGTCGGGGTTCTTGGCCGGGGCGGGCTGACGCTGCCAGCGTTCCAGCCGCTGTTGCTGTTCCAGCTGTTGCAGACCGCGCTGCTGATCGCGCAGTTGCTGGCTGGCGGGGTCGTTGGCCAGCACCTGGGGCGCGGCCAGCAAACCGGACAGGCAGCAGGTGAGCGCCCAGCAGGTGGCGCGGTGAATGTGGAACGGCATTGAAGCACCCCGCAAATGATGTACGGATCTCGTACTCGTCTGCGTGGATGCTAAAAATTATGGGGTTCGCCTGGATGCAGTACCCAGCCTAAGCGCTTGTAAGGCGCGTTCTTGCCTGATGGTGGGAAGCTTCCTACAGCATCAGTTGAAAGGCCCGCTATCAGGGCCGAATTTCGATCAACGTGCCATCCCGCACCAGGTCCCACACTTCCTGCATGTCGCGGTTGCGCATGGCAATACACCCATCCGTCCAGTCCAGGGTGTGGAAGTACCACTCCGGATACTCGTCGTTGATCGGCGTACCATGGATCATGATCATGCTGCCGGCACTCACCCCTTCACGGGAGGCACGGGCGGCATCGGTGATGTTCGGGTAATTGATGTGCATGGCCAGGTTGAAGCGGTCGCTCTGCTTGCGCCAGTCCAGCCAGTACAGGCCCTCGGGGGTTTTCTTGTCGCCTTCGCGCTCCTTGGCGCCCTTGGGCTGCTTGCCCAGCGAGATGCGGTAGGTTTTCAGCGGCTCGCCACGGCTGATCAACTGCAGGCGACGCTCGGACTTGATCACCAGTACCTTGTCGATCAGCGGTTGCATGGCCTGCTGTGAAGGCGAAGGTGTTTGCGCTGCCGGCTGGGGCTTGCGGATGATGGTCTCGGTGAAGGCCGCCTGGGACACCGAGGTAACGCAAAGGCAGAAAAGGGCAAACAACCAGCGCATGTAACGGTATCCCTGAAGGCTTCTAGGTAATGGGCGAGACGTTCATCGGCGGCAGGTATTCATGGCCTATGGGGTAGTGCTGCCCGATGCGGTCGCGATAGTAGCATTCTAGTGTGCGAGTGACGGTGCGGAAAGCCAGCTCGCCCCACGGTATCTCATGTTCCTCGAACAGCCGCACTTCCAGGCTTTCGACTCCGACAGCGAAATCAAGGTCCGCCAGCTCGGCGCGGAAGAACACGTGCACCTGGTTGATGTGCGGCAGGTCGAACAGCTGGTACAGGCTCATGCTGCCGACCCGGGCGCAGGCCTCCTCGACGGTTTCGCGACGGGCGGCCTGGTCCAGGGTTTCGCCGTTCTCCATGAAACCGGCAGGCAGGGTCCAGAAACCGCTACGTGGCTCGATGGCGCGCCGGCACAGCAGCACCTGGCTGCCCCAGGTCGGCAATACGCCGGCGACGATGTTGGGGTTCTGGTAGTGGATGGTCTGGCAAAACTCGCAGACATACCGCAGGCGGCTGTCGCCCTCGGGGATCCGCTGAGTGACCGGTTGGCCGCACGCGCTGCAGAATTTCATGTGTCGTTCCTTTTGCTCTGGGCTATCTTGGCGCGCCGGCCGTGCTGCCGCAAGCGCACGGGGCTTGGGTGCTTCGCGCCTTTGGTGCATCATGCAAGGCAGGCCTTGGATACGAGCGTGCGCAATGCTGGACGAGCTACTTCGCCGAATGAGCAACCACCAACCCGCATCACTGGAAACCGACCGGCGGTTCCCTGAAGCGGCGGTCCTCTTGCCCATTACCCGCAGCGAAGCGCCCGAACTGGTCCTGACCCTGCGCGCCAAGGGCCTGTCCACCCACGGCGGCGAAGTGGCTTTTCCCGGTGGCCGCCGCGACCCGGAAGATCCGGACCTGGTGTTCACCGCGCTGCGTGAAGCGGAGGAAGAAATCGGCCTGCCACCAGGCCTCGTGGAAGTGATCGGCCCGCTCAGCCCGCTGATTTCGCTGCACGGCCTGAAAGTGACGCCATTCGTCGGGCTCATCCCCGATTTTGTCGAATACCGTGCCAATGATGCAGAGATCGCGGCAGTATTCACCGTGCCGCTGGAATTCTTTCGCCAGGACCCGCGCGACCATACCCACCGTATCGATTATCAGGGGCGCAGCTGGTATGTGCCCAGCTATCGCTATGGCGAATACAAGATCTGGGGGTTGTCGGCGATCATGATCGTCGAACTGGTCAACCTGCTGTTCGATGCCGGCATCAGCCTGCACCAGCCCCCTGAGCGTTACATCGAAAACTGAGCGGGGCCAACCCCGTCGTCTGCGTTGCAGCCTGAGGAGCAAGCATGAAATACCGCCTGGGCGACCTGCGGGTCGAGAGTCACCCCACCAGTTGGGCCGCACCCAACGCCACGCTGATCGGCAAGGTGCGCCTGCAGGCCGATGCCAGCGTGTGGTTTGGCGCGGTGCTGCGCGGGGACAACGAGCTGATCGACATTGGCGAGGGCAGCAACGTGCAGGATGGCACGGTGATGCACACCGACATGGGCTCGCCGCTGACCCTGGGCAAAGGCGTGACCGTTGGCCACAACGCCATGCTGCATGGTTGCACGGTGGGCGACTACAGCCTGGTAGGCATCAATGCGGTGATACTCAATGGCGCGCGCATCGGCAAGCATTGCATCATCGGCGCCAATGCGCTGATTGCAGAAGGCAAGGAGATCCCCGACGGTTCGCTGGTGATGGGCTCGCCGGGCAAGGTGGTGCGCGAGCTGACCGAACAGCAGAAGCGCATGCTCGAAGCCAGTGCCGCGCATTACGTGCACAATGCCCAGCGCTATGCGCGAGAGTTGGTGGTTGACGATGAGTGATGTCGTGGAGCGGCCGGTGGCCTCGCCGTGCGTGAGTATCTGTGCGCTGGACGAGCAGGATATCTGCACCGGTTGCCAGCGAACCGTGGCGGAAATCAGCCGCTGGGGGCGGATGGACAACGACGAGCGCCGGGCGGTGCTGAAGCTGTGCCATGAAAGGGCAGTAGCTGCCGGCCTGATTATTGGATGCTAGACACCTTGTCGGCTTCATCGCCGCTCCTCCAGGGAGTACCGTTGCCTGCGGATGAAGCCAGCGGTAATCTGTGCGGCTTGCCCACAGACTACCCGCCATGTTCTATCTGATTGCCTACATCAGCAGCGTAGTGCTGATCAACTACGCCTTCTCCAGCGCGCCACACCTGGACATCATCTGGTCTGCCTGGGGCGGCCTGGTGTTCATCCTGCGCGACATGGTGCAGACCCGCTTCGGCCATGGCGCCCTGGTCGCCATGCTGGCGGCGCTGGTGCTGTCCTATGTCACTTCGGAGCCGGCCATCGCCCTGGCCAGCGCCACCGCGTTCTTCATTTCCGAACTGATCGACTGGCTGGTCTTCAGCATCACTCGCCGGCCGTTGCGCGACCGCCTGTGGCTGAGTTCGGCGCTGAGCATCCCGGTGGACACCTTCATCTTCTTTGGCATGATCGGCGCCCTGACCCCAGCCGTGATCGGCACCGCCATGGCCTCGAAATTCGTCGGTGTCACCGCCGTGTGGCTGGCCATGGCATTTCGCGCCCGGCGGGCCGCCGTGGCGGGTTGATGGTGTAGAATAGCGGTCCTTTTTCAGCGGGCGGCGCCAAGCCTGGTGCGGCCCCGGACGCCTTCGAGGACCTGAAATGACCCGTATCGGAACCCCATTGTCGCCCACTGCGACCCGTGTACTGCTCTGCGGCTGTGGCGAGCTGGGCAAGGAAGTGGTGATCGAGCTGCAGCGCCTGGGCGTCGAAGTGATCGCCGTCGACCGCTACGCCAATGCCCCGGCAATGCAGGTGGCGCACCGCAGCCACGTGGTCAACATGCTCGATGGCGTGGCCCTGCGCGCGGTAATCGAGGCCGAGAAGCCGCACTACATCGTCCCTGAAATCGAAGCCATCGCCACCGCCACCTTGGTCGAGCTGGAAAACGAAGGTTTCAACGTGGTGCCGACCGCTCGCGCCACCCAGCTCACCATGAACCGCGAAGGCATCCGCCGCCTGGCCGCCGAAGAGCTGGACCTGCCTACCTCGCCGTACCACTTCGCCGACACCTATGAAGACTACGCCAAGGCCGTGGCCGATGTCGGCTACCCGTGCGTGGTCAAGCCGGTGATGAGCTCGTCGGGCAAGGGCCAGAGCCTGCTGCGCAGCGATGCCGACCTACAGAAGTCGTGGGACTACGCCCAGGAAGGTGGCCGCGCCGGCAAAGGCCGGGTCATCGTCGAGGGCTTCATCGACTTCGAATACGAAATTACCCTGCTGACCGTGCGACACGTCGGCGGCACCACCTTCCTCGAGCCTGTCGGCCACCGCCAGGAGAAGGGCGACTACCAGGAATCGTGGCAGCCGCAGGCCATGAGCCCCAAGGCCCTGGCCGAGTCGCAGCGGGTGGCCAAGGCGGTCACCGATGCCCTGGGCGGTCGTGGCCTGTTTGGCGTGGAACTGTTCGTGAAGGGCGACCAGGTGTGGTTCAGCGAAGTCTCGCCACGCCCGCATGACACTGGCCTGGTGACCCTGATTTCCCAGGACCTGTCGCAGTTTGCCCTGCATGCCCGCGCCATTCTTGGCCTGCCGATTCCGGTAGTGCGCCAGTTCGGCCCTTCGGCTTCGGCGGTGATCCTGCCCGAGGGGCAGTCGCAGCAGACCAGCTTTGCCAACCTGGGTGCGGCGCTGAGTGAGCCGGATACTGCCATTCGCCTGTTCGGCAAGCCGGAAATCAACGGTACCCGCCGCATGGGCGTGTGCCTGGCGCGTGATGAGTCGGTCGAAGCGGCGCGTGCCAAGGCGACCCGTGCTTCGCAGGCGGTCAAGGTCGAGTTCTGATCCGGGATCGTAAGGGGTCGCGTTGCGGCCCTTTCGCCGGCAAGCCAGCTCCCCCAGGAACTGCACAAGGCTTGAGGGCTGTGGAGGCCTTGTGGGAGCAACTGTCTTGCTCAATTTCTAAAAGCTGGCGTGATCCCTGTGGGAGCGGGCTTGCCCGCGAACACGGGCGAAGCCCGTGCCATCCATCGCGGTGTCTTCTTCGCGGGTAACCCGCTCCCACAGGGATCACG